>JASJKW010000023.1:0-3438 GCA_037621305.1 Pseudomonas sp. | reverse complement strand
TCCAGTGGCCCGAGCAGTTGCTCCAATGCATCCAGCCCACGGCGCAGATGATGCTCACGCTCGGTGTTGCTGCCCACACCAAGAAAGAGAACTGTCATGCTGGACGCTGCCCTCGCTCGATGACCACACCCACACCCCCGTTGGCCTCTTTCACCGCGCCGGGCTTGGTGATAGTCAAACGCAACCAGGGCACATTGAACTCACTCAGTACCAGCCCAGCGACCCGCTCGGCCAGCGTTTCTATCAATTCGAAATCGGTCGATGCGACATAGTCCAGCAGGCGCTGGCTGACCGCGGCATAATCCAGCGCCTGACTCAAATCATCATCCGCCGCAGCCCCACGAATGTCCCAAGCCATATCCAGGTCGAACAGCAGCCGCTGGCGGATGGTGCGCTCCCAGTCGTAGGCACCGATCACCGTCTCGACTTCCAGCCCTCTGACAAATACCTGATCCACCCTTTTCTCCCGTGTCGACTACAATGGCCTTTCGATCAACCCCGGCCAGGCGCACCATGACCGAATTAAATCTGTTGCTCTGTGTGGCGTATCTGCTCGGCTCGGTTTCCTTCGCCGTGCTGCTCGCCCGTCTGCGCCACCAGCCAGATCCACGCAGTTTTGGCTCACGAAACCCGGGAGCCAGCAATATGCTGCGCCTGGGTAACCGCCGCCTGGCGCTGGGCACGCTGCTTGGCGACATGGGCAAAGGCGCCCTCGCCGTCTGGCTGGCCAGCCAGGCTGAACTGGAGCCCGTACAACAGGCCTGGGTCGGGCTCGCCGCCGTCATTGGCCACATCCTGCCGCTATATCATCGCTTTCAGGGCGGCAAGGGCGTGGCCACCGCCGCAGGCGTGTTGCTGATACTCTCCTGGCCTGCCGCTGCGGTAGCGGCGCTGGCCTGGCTGAGCGCCTTCACCATTCGCAGCACTGCTTCCCTCGCCTCCCTGGTCGCCTGTGTCGTGCTGCTGCCCTGGTTGGCCTGGCACAGCCCCGAACTGCAGATTCCGGTGAGCCTGATGGTCTTGGTGATACTGCTGCGCCATAGATTGAATATCGGTCGTCTGCTGGCTGGTAACGAGAACCGCTTCAGACCTTGATCAACTGACGATAGACGGCAACTGTTCAAGCGGCCAGCGGGCGTGGGTTACCAATCCGTCGGCATCATGCTGTCCGGCCAGCAGCCGCTGGCAACCGGCATAGGCGATCATGGCGCCGTTATCGGTACAGAACTCGGTGCGAGCGTAGAACAGCTCACCCTTCAACCCTTGGGCCATGTGTTCCAGAGAAGCACGCAGACGACGATTGGCACTGACACCACCGGCAATCACCAGCCGCTTGAAACCGGTGGCCTGAAGCGCACGTCGGCATTTGATGGTCAGCGTATCGACCACCGCCTGCTCAAAGGCCAGAGCGATATCGCAACGCGTCTGCTCGCTGTCATCACCCGCAGCCACACAGCGCTGCCAGGCCGTCAGCGTTGCGGTTTTCAGGCCACTGAAACTGAAATCCAAACCAGGCCGATCAGTCATCGGGCGCGGAAACACGAATCGACCGGGCTGACCACGTTCGGCAAGGCTGGCGATTTCCGGACCGCCGGGATAGCGCAGCCCCATCAGTTTGGCCGTCTTGTCGAACGCCTCGCCCGCCGCATCATCCAGTGATTCGCCAAGCAAGGTGTACTGACCGATACCATCAACCTTGACCAGCTGCGTATGCCCGCCGGAGACCAGCAGAGCGACAAAGGGAAAGGCCGGCGGCTGGTCTTCAAGCATGGGCGCCAATAGATGGCCTTCCATGTGATGCACACCCAAGGCCGGCACCTGCCAGGCAAACGCCAGCGCCCGCGCGAAAGCACCGCCCACCAACAGCGCACCGACCAGTCCCGGCCCGGCGGTGTAGGCGATACCGTCCACCTCGCTGGCTGTCACCCCGGCGCGCTCCAGCACCTCCCGCATCAGCGGCACCAGGCGCTTCACATGGTCGCGCGAGGCCAGCTCGGGGACCACGCCGCCATACACGCGATGCAGATCGATCTGGCTGAACAAGGCGTCCGCCAGCAGGCCGCGCTCGCTGTCATACAGCGCAACGCCCGTTTCATCACAGGAGGTTTCAATACCCAGAACACGCATGGAATCAGGAATGCCGGTCAGCTTGGAAATAAAGAGGCGTGCATGATAATCCCCATGACCCACTCAGACCAGCCTTTCCTGACTGATGTCTGACAGGCTGCAATGATCAAACACATCCACCCTTTGCATTTCTCCACCGAAGGCGGTAACATCCGCTCCCCTTGAAATGCAATCGCTCTGATCCTTATGTCGGGGCTATTACCCACAGTTTTTTGAGAAAGGTACGAAATGCCTGCCGTCAAAGTAAAAGAGAACGAACCCTTCGACGTGGCCCTGCGTCGTTTCAAGCGCTCCTGCGAAAAAGCTGGCGTCTTGGCTGAAGTCCGCCGTCGCGAGTCTTACGAGAAGCCCACTACCGAGCGCAAGCGCAAGGCTGCTGCCGCTGTCAAGCGTCACGCCAAGAAGTTGCAACGCGAAAACCGTCGTCGCGAGCGTCTGTACTGAGTTCAGCTGCGACGTCCTGCAGGGCCTGAATTCAGGCCCGCCGAGCAAGCGGTCTAGCGCAGCATCGGCAGGAAAGAACTGATTAGCGTACACATTGGTCCGGCCTTCCGGTATTACTGGAAATGGCTGGATTTCTGTGTTGCTTTCGCGTGCTATCATCTCACCCCGATAGCCGCCCGCCCAACGCCTGCTCCCATGCCGATGTTGTGGCAGACCCAGAGTCCACGACTCTGGATATCCATTCCACGTTTGCAAGGCAGCATGCATGGCTGGGTTGATCCCACAGGGTTTCATTGACGATCTTCTCGGACGCACTGATGTGGTCGAGGTGGTCGGCTCGCGCCTGAAACTCAAGAAGACCGGCAAGAACTACTCGGCCCTCTGCCCCTTCCACAACGAAAAATCGCCCTCTTTCAGTGTCAGTCCCGACAAGCAGTTCTATTACTGCTTCGGCTGCGGCGCCGGCGGCAACGCCATCGGCTTCCTGATGGACTTCGAACGCCTGGATTTCCCCCAGGCAGTCGACGAGCTGGCACGCCAGGCGGGCGTGGAAGTCCCCCGGGAAGACAGCGGCAACAACCGCGGTCCGCGTCAAGCGCGCCAGGACAGCCCGCTGTATCCCGTTCTGGAAAATGCGGCCGCTTATTACCGGCAGCAGCTGCGCCGTCACGCCCAGCGCAAACGGGCGGTGGACTACCTTCAGCAGCGCGGACTCAGCGGTCAGATTGCCAAACAGTACGACCTCGGCTTCGCTCCGCCTGGCTGGAATAACCTGATGGGACATCTGGCCACCGACAACAGCGAAGAGAAGCTGCTGATCGAAGCCGGACTGGTGGTGGAAAATCCCGACAGCGGTAAACGCTACGA
>JASJKW010000022.1:0-6502 GCA_037621305.1 Pseudomonas sp. | reverse complement strand
ATTACGCGATATAACAGATACCGCCCCACATTGTGATCGGCGAATTCAGCATAGGGCAGGCTGTACTCATGCCCGTCTGCATTATTCCACACCCGCTCAAAGGCGCTGCGTGAAGTCGTCATGGCCGAATGGTCATGGGCAGCCCGCAGCTGCACATCCGTTTCCAGATTAAGATCGTCCAAGTTGCGCCGGGTGAAGTTCGCCGAGCCACTGATCAGTTCGCTGCGGCCGTCGGCCCGGTCCAGACGTATCCATTTACGATGGCATTGCTCGCCGCTGGTGGCGCACCAGCGCAGCGGGATGCCGGCCCGCTCCAGATCCCAGGCGGCCTGGCGGTTGGGTATGCCGTTTTTCTCCCGGCCGAAGGCGTCACGATTCGGGTCGAGCAGGGCGCGAATGCCGACCCCGCGTTGCTGCGCCTGAATCAGTGCCTCGATCAGGGGGCGGTAGGACAGGTAGAACACCTCCATATCCAGCTTGTCCCCAGGCTGGGCGCTGTCGATCATCTGCAGCGTCGCGTCGCGGATGGCTCCTTCGGTAATCACCCGCAGACGATCGTCCGAGTCGGCGATGGTGGTTGGGGGCGGTGGCCGAGGCCAGTTGGCGGTATTGAAGCCGGCCAGTTGCGCCACGGCGTTTTCGGTCTGCAGCAGATCCAGTGCAGCGGCGCCGCTGAAGCGCAGGGCCTGATTACTGTGGCGGCTACTGGCGTCATGCGGGTTAGCCGAGGTGACCAGGGCCGTCCAGTTGTCACCGGCATCCGCCACCACGGTCTTGCGATGGTTGGCGCGAAAGTTGGCCAGGTGCAGGTAGGTGCGCAGGGTGACCTTGCCATCGGCCACCGGGTTGGGCAGCCAGCCGCCCTCGGTGCTGTTGCCGACGAAGCGGCAACAGAGATTCCACAGGCCACTCCACAGTGCGTTCGAGGCGGGCAATGCTGCGATCGGGGTCATCAGCACATCCACACCGGCCCGCTGTAATGCCAGTAATGCCGGGTTCTCAAGGCCTCCATAAAGCGTATTGAAGGGATCGGTTATGAGCACGGCGTGCAGGTCCGGCTGCCGTTTCCGGGCTTCGATCAGCGCGGCGGTGACCTCGGTAGACAGGGAGCGGAAACTGCTTTGCCCGGCAAAATCATTGAACAGGAACATGTCCAGGACCACCAGCTTGCGCGCACCGCTGATCATCGCCAGTACCTCGTCGAAGATCTGTTGTTCGCTGATGCGCTCGCCCGTGCTGGCCTGCCAGGTCTGGTCCAGCAGTACCTGTGCATTGTCTGCCGGACGCCACGGCGTGCTGGTTGACAGCCCTTTCGGCATTGGCTGGTAGGCCTGAAACAGGCTTGAGGCGAGCCAGGCTGTAAGTAATAAAACGATGAGCATGCGTAAAGGCCGACGGCGCCGCTTCCTGCGGTTGATGCGAGTGAGAAGGTCCATGTGGTTGTCCGTTGAGTTCATATTCCGATTCGTCCTGCATGCTAACCTTGATGCACTTTCTTGTCTTCAGAGGTTGCCGATGCGCAAAGCTGCGATCAGTGCAGGGGCCGTGTTGCTATTGGTGCTGCTGACTGCGTTGCTGGCGGGGGTATGGGTGCAGCGAACCTTGACGGCTGCCGGATTCGAGCAACTGCACTGGCAGCAGTTGCGCTGGTCGGACGGTGCGCTGCAGGTGGCGCAGCTCAATGGCGTCAATGTGGGTGAGCAGGGCAGATTGGACTTCCGGCTGGGCGGCGTCAGGCTGCGTCCGGTCTGGGATGGCGGACCACGGATTGATCAGCTGGTGGTCGACCAGCTGCAGTTGATCTGGGACCCGCGCGATAACCTGCCGCCGAGCGAACCGACTGAGGAGTGGAGTCTGCCCGAGCTGGATCAATTCGCCGGTCCGCTGTCCTGGTTGCCGCGGGAACTGGAAGTGCGTCACATGCAACTTCAGCTGCCCTGCGAGGGTGATTTCTGCACATTGCAGGGCGGCTTTCAACTCACGGCCGATCAGCAGCCGTTGGCATTGGTTGCGCAGCTCGATCTGCAAGCTGATGAGCAGAGCCTGAGCGGCTCGCTGCAGGTGCGTGAGGAGTCCGATGGCTATCGCCTGCAGGCCGGATTGGAGCTGCCGCACCCGCTGCATCTGGCGGGGCTTGGTCAGCTCAGTGGCAAGGTGCGGGTCGATCTGGACAACCGGGGTAGTCAATGGCTGCTGCGCGATGGTCAGGCGGATGCGCGTTTGCTGCAGCCACAGCTGGATGCCCTGGCGGTGTTGCCAGCGGAGCTGCGACCGTCGGCGCTGGCAGTGCGAATTACGCCGCAAGCGGGCAGCCTGAATACCTGGCATGAGCGCATCCCGTTGGCCATACAGTTGCAGATCGAAGGCGCGGTGGCCGGACAGGTTGACGCGCAGTTGGCGTTGAATAACCTGCCGCGTTGGCAGGTTCAGCTGCATACGGGTCGTTTGCAGCTGGACGCCGACAGGCTGGAGCTGGCGGGAATGCAGCTGCAAACCGTGCAGCTCGATTGGCCGTTTCAGGCTGAAGCCGACCAGGAACAACTGAATCTGTTGCTCGACGAAGGCGCATTGCTGACGGCGAAAAGCCTGTCATTGGCAGATATGGATCTGCAGCTCTCCGGGTTACGGGCAGACCTGAGCGAAGCAAGGTTGCACCTGCCTTTTTCTGCGCCTGCCCAATTGAAACTGGAGGCGCCGCTGCAGCTTGGCGCGAGTCGATTGAATCATGCTGCGCTCAAGCCTCAGGGCTGGAACCTGAACGGCAGGCTGCAACAGTCCTCAAGCGGGCTGATGCTGAGCGGCAGTCTGGCTGCTCTCAGCGGTCTGAATACCGATCTGCAGCTGAACTGGCCTTCTGGTGAGGCGTGGCGACTGGATATGACCCTGCGGGAAATCTTTCTGCGGGCTGCCGATCCCCTGGCGGCTACCTTTGCTGACTGGCCGGCGCTGCTGAGTTTCTCCAGCGGTCGGGTCAACGGCACCTTGCAGGCGACCGGTCGTACCGGTCTGGATCGGATCAAGGGCCAGCTGGCGCTTAGCGGCGGCCAGGGTATCTACGATAGAGCCAGTTTCAGCGGCCTGTCCCTGCCACTGACGGTGTCGCTGCAAGGTGAGACGTTGCGGTTGGGTACGGACGCATTGAATCTGAGTTCTCTTGATCCTGGCATGCCGCTCGGGCCACTGCGTGCCAGCGGTACGTACACTGCCGAGTTGAGCTCGCTCGCCAGCGGGGCGCTGGAGCTACGCAGTGCCAGTCTCGGTGTGCTGGATGGGCGCATTCTCCTGGAGCCGGCGAGGGTGGATATGGGGCAGGCGCGCCAGACCTTGGTGGCGGTGGTGCAGGGCGTCGAACTGGCGCGGCTTTTCGAGGTCTATCCGGCTGAGGGGTTGAGTGGGCAAGGCACCCTGGATGGGCGCTTTCCGGTCAGTTTTGCCAATGGCAAACTGCAGATCAAGGGTGGTCGTCTGCAGGCGCGTCAACCAGGCGTATTGCGCTATCAGGCGCAGCAGTTGCGTGATCTGGCCGCGACTAATCCCGGTATGGAGCAATTGGCACTGGCGCTGGACGATTTCCATTACCAGGTGCTGGCCAGCGACCTATCCTATGATGAACGGGGTGTGCTGGTTCTCGGGTTGCGCCTGGAAGGCAGCAATCCAGCCTTCCAGCAGGGGCGACCGGTGCATCTGAACATACGTCTGGAAGAAGATATTCCGGCCTTGCTGACCAGTCTGCAGTTGAGCGGGCAGGTCAGCGAGATCATCAGGAAGCGGGTTGAGCAGTATTATCTGCAGCGACGTAACCCATGACAGGAGAGGCATATGCATTGGCGACTGGTGATAATGGCGGTGGCCGTCGGGGTACTGACTGCCTGCACGCCGACGGTACAGCTGGCAGCACCCAGCGAACCGATCAACATCAACCTGAATGTGAAGATCCAGCATGAGATCTACATCAAGGTCGACAGGGAACTGGACGAGCTGTTCAGTGAATCCAGCGGGCTGTTCTAGGAGAGAAATGACATGCGTATGAGTATCCGTATGGGTGGTCTGCTATTGGCTCTGTTGCTGAGTGCTCCGGCGCTGGCGCTGAGCCTGAACGAGGCGATGTCGGCATTGCCGACGGCCAAGGCCGCCGGACTGCTGGGGGAGCAGCCTGATGGTTATCTGGGTGTGGTGGCAGCGGGTGGCAATGCGGCCGAGATTGCCCGGCAGATAAATCAGGCTCGCCGCGATGAATATCAGCGCCTGGCCAGGGAGAACAATATCCAGCAGCGGGATGTGGAATCCATGGCCGGCAAGAAGGCGCTGGAGCGCACTCCTGCCGGGCAGTACATCCTGATCAACGACGTGTGGATGAAAAAATAGCGCTCAGTTTACAAGTCGTAGCCGTTCGGTCTCGGTGAATTGCTCTTCAAGCAGGGCGTTCACCGCGGCTTGCCGGTCGATGTCCGCCAGCCCCGGCTGGTCGAGGATGGCTTCGCGCTCCTGATTGAAGCTTGCCACGCGCTGCAGCCATTGGGCGCGGCGCTGGTCGAGCGCTTCCAGCCGCTCGGTGGCCTCCGGTCCGAGCATCTGCATGCGCAATTGACGAATCTCGCCATGGTCTGCGCCTGCCGCCAGCAACGCCTGGGTCTGCTGGCGCAGATCCTGATGTATCTGCGGTACCAGCAGCTGTTGCATTTCTTCCGGCAGGCTTTTACGCAGGGCCTCTGTGGCCAGCGATTTCTGCTGTTCATCCAGACTGCTGTCGCGGTGGATCGCCAGCCGTTCCAGGGTGAAGTTGTTGTAGATCTCCTCGCCAGCGAAGAACGCAGCGTGGGTCTCGCGATCGAACAGCGTGGCGCGCAGGCGCTGGACTGCCTGTTCACGGGCGAATAGATCATCCAGGCTTTCGGTCACCGGGAAGCGGCTTTCCAGTTCGGCAAGCTGTTGCTGATAGCCGAGGTAATTAGCCAGCAGCGCCAGCGCCTGCCCCAGGGCCGGTTGTGATAGTTGCTGCGCGAGGTGATCGCGAATGCGCTGCTGGGTGTCGGCGGCGTTCTCTTCACCGACCAT
Organism: Pseudomonas sp.; assembly: GCA_037621305.1. Classification (GTDB taxonomy): domain Bacteria; phylum Pseudomonadota; class Gammaproteobacteria; order Pseudomonadales; family Pseudomonadaceae; genus Halopseudomonas. Next base: position 1,447 of record JASJKW010000022.1, on the reverse strand, counting down.
GCTCAGGTAATAATCGAACAGATGGCGGATCTGGCTGCTGATCAGCAGGTTGCCAGCGGCGTCCACTTCGAGGTGCCCGTCCACCTCGGTGCCGCGCACACTGGCGGGGAGCGGCAGGCTGGGCTTGGGTGAGTCGGTGCGCTGTTGGCGTTGTGCCATGGGGGCGACTGGCTCCACGCTTTTGTTGCTGAGCGCCGGCGCTGTTGTTACCGGGCTGTTGTCCGTAGTGATATACCAGCCAAGCAACAGGACGCTGCCCAGCAGGGGAAGATAGATGAGTGCTTTCATTCAGCTGCTACCGTCAGGCGGATGATGCCGGCCCGTTGCCAGGCCGGCGGGACTTGGGATGAAGCGGCGCAGAGCCTACAGGCCGGCCTTCTTCAGCCGGTTGGCCTGCTGCCGGTACACGGTGACCGGGTCTGTTTCGAAAATACTGGTCAGACCGAGAAACTGGTTCACCTCGTCCAGATGGTTCATCCGGTAGTTATCGCGGATGACCATACCCATCCGAGAGCTGCAACGGCCGACCATGCCATCGTTGGCCTCACCCTTGGGAAAAGTCATCGAGGCCGCGATCATCATCAGGTCGGATGGATCAAGCACGTTGGTCGACGGGCTGGCGCCGCTCCAGGAATAGTAGCGCACGCCGTTGACCTGATAGTCACCCTCGCCGCAGGCGCTGGTGGGAATGCCCTGGGGGAATTTCGCGTTGAAGCGCGCTGCGCCTTCCGAGTTCAGCGATTCCAGCGAGCCCAGCGAATTCATTGGCGTGTCGATCGGGCTATCGGAGAGGACGTTGATCAGCTTGCCGGCTGCATTGACGAGGCTGGCCAGCAACGCCTCCCCAGCAGAGTTCTCGGGAACCTGACGAATGAAATCACCCAGTGCTGAGCCCTTGTGTGGCGCGCCTATGCTGGTTACCGAGGCGACCAGATCGGGGCGCACTGCGGCGACATAGCGGATGGTCGGGCCGCCGTGGCTGTGACCGAACAGGTTGACCTTGGCCTTGCCGGAAATGGCGACGATCTCCTCGACCTGCTCCAGCAGTTGCTCGCCACGTGCCTCCGAGGTGTCCAGCTGGCTGACCTCGGTGATATAGACGCTGGCGCCATCCTTGCGCAGAGCCTGGGGAATGCCGTACCAGTAATCGATACCCAGCATGCTGTCCCAGCCGAGCATGCCGTGGGTCAGTACTATGGGATAGTGGGTTCGCGTGTAATCGGAGGAGCTGAACCAGGAAGCCTGAGTCTGGCTGACGGCGCCCAATGCTGCGACCAGCCCCAACGCCAGTGAGAGGCGATTTTTTTTCATATTGTTACCTTCGGCCTGTTATTTTTGTGATTGTTGGCTCTGACTGCGCAGGTGAGTTCCGAATGTGCGTAGCGAGGATGAGGCTAGACGCCTTCAGGAGGGGGCCTGACAGAGACCGGCCGAGCATAGTTGCCCT
>JASJKW010000021.1:0-4293 GCA_037621305.1 Pseudomonas sp. | reverse complement strand
GCCGCAGCCAGTGGGGCCTTTGATGAGCACTGGCATGCCGAAACGGTCGGCCTGCTCGAAGAGATCAACCTCTGCGCCGCTGGCGTGGTAGAACAACCCGCCGGGCTGTTCGCGGTGATGGTGTGGCCGGGATGCATTCATTGATGAGTCCTTGCGGTAATTACATTTACCTGATTCCTATCAAGGACCGTGCCACATCATAACTTGTTGATTAATAAGGAAATAACAAAGTGTTGGGTGGAATAAACCTAGTCGTAAAATGGTTTATTGAACCTATAGTGGTTATTTGTACCTTCTCTCTAGGTGTGGTGGTATGTCGCACCCAGTTCTGTGCGTCGGTTTGACGCACAGAACATTGATGTGAGTCAAGACTCAGCGCGCTTTCGCCCTTCATGATGCCGATAAGAGTGGTGAAGGAGCGAGTGATATGCGGGGCAACACGATGGCTGGAGGCTGTACCTTACTGGCCTTGGTGATAGCGCAAGCGGCGATGGCTGAGCCCGCTTTGCGCTTGAGCGACAGCGTCATCACAGGTACCGGGTTCAGGGTTGCGGCCTTGATGAGCCCTGCATCGGTCACCCGGATCGGTGAGGAGGATATCCGTCGGCGCAGCCTGGCTGATGTGGCCGAGCTGTTCCGCGATGTGCCCGGTGTGACCCTCACCGACTCCGACACCCCAGGCATGAAGCGCATCTCCATTCGTGGTGAAAGCTCCCGGCGGGTGACCATTCGTATTGATGGCCAGACCGTGACCGACCACACCGACTACGGTACGCCTCTGTTGATAGACCCGGCGATGATCGAGCGGGTCGAAGTGGTACGTGGTCCGGCGTCAGTGATCAACGGCTCCAACGCCGTCGGCGGGGTGGTGAATATCATCACTCGGCGCGGCAGTGATGTGCCGCTGGAAAGCTACGTCGGCGGCGGTTATTACTCTGCCACCCAGGGCTACCGCAGCAATGCCGGTCTGGCCGGAAGCAGCGGCGATTTCGATTACCGCTTGAGTCTGTCACGCAGTGAACATGGCGATCGCCGCACCCGCGGCTACGGTGTCCTGGACAGCTCTGCCTATGACAATGAGTCGGCTGCTCTGCATCTGGGTTATCGCAAGGACAACCATTACCTGGCGCTCAAGGTTGAGCGCTTCGATCTCAGTGCGGGCGCTTGGGTCGATCCGCGCAGGCAGCTCAATATGGAAATGGATACCCCAAAGCGCGATCAGCAGCGCTATGCCTTTTTCTATGAAGCGACTGACCTGAGCCCGCTGTTGAAGAAGCTGTCGGCCAATGCTTATTCGCGCACGGTGGACCGGGACTTCACCAACACTGTTCGGGAAGTGAGCCCCCCGGTCAGTGTGATAGTGAATAACAACTCGATGGATGAACAGAAAACCAGAGGGCTGGCGCTGCAGGCTGAGCTGGCGCTGTTCAGTGAACAGACCACCTTGTTTGGTCTGGAATACATGGACGATGAGCTGGACAGCGACAAGTTTGGCAGCACCACACGGGCAACCCCGATGGGTGCGGTGATCATCCCCAGTTTTTCAAACCAGCAGGCGGATCAGCAGACTTTCTCAGCCTTTGTGCAGCAGGACTGGCAATTGGCCGAGGACTGGACCGCCTATCTGGGTGGACGCTACTACCGTGTCGAGTCGGAGCTGGCGAGCAGTACCGAGCGAGCTGCTGTCGATAGCAGCGATGATCGGCTGCTTGGCTCGCTGGGGCTGGTATACAGCCCGGCGCCGCGCTGGGCACTGCGGGCCAATCTGGCCCAGGGGTATTCCTACCCGACCCTGAACCAGTTGTATTCGGCAGCTGCCGGCGGCAAGCGCATCAACTATGGCAACCCTGACCTGAAACCCGAGCGGGCGCGGGTCATGGAGCTGGGTTGGCGTTATGACGTGCCGGCAGTAACCGCCGATGTGGTCCTGTATCACACCGTTGCCACGGATTACATCGAGAGTCAGCAGGTCGTTGCCACGCCGGATGGTTACCTGCCGCCGAGCAGCCTCCGCGAGGCATGGCAGTACGTGAATATAAGCGAAGCCAGGACGACAGGCCTGGAAGCCTCGCTGGAATGGCGACCTGAATGGTGGGTTCAGCCCCATGCGGCGCTGAGCCTGACGCGCCGCGAGTTCAAACACGACGGCTATTCCAGCTGGAAAAGTGGTCTGCCAACCGCCGCCGGCACCGTGGGTCTGCGCAGTTATATGCCTCTGGGTCAGTTGGATGCCGAGTTTGATCTGTATCTGCGTGCGGCCGGCGGCGCTGAGCGCAAGACATTTGATCAGGATGACAAGGCGTGGGTGGTTCAGCCCTGGGACAGGGAAAGTGGCTACGCCACGCTCAGCCTCGTCATGACATTCGATTACCAGGAACGGCTCAGCGCCAGGGTGTTGCTGGGCAACCTGCTTAACCGCTCCTATCAATCCTTTGATGAGCTGCCCGGCCTGCAACGCCATATCGATACGGAGATACGACTGACCTTCTGAATGACCTGTTTGAAAAGGCTGTACCTGATTGGCCCATTTTGTTTTCCAGGAAAGGACAAAACCATGAGAATGACCAAACCATTAACCGCAGCGATCAGCATATTGGCCCTGACGGTCACGGCTGCCGTATTTGCCCAGGGCTCGGATCCGGAAAAAGCGGCTGCTGCCTACCAGGGCGAAGCCTCTGCCATTGACCCAGCGCTGGCTCGGGTAGTGCGTACCCCGGGCGCTCCGGACTTGAGCGAAGCCGACTTCGACAAAGCCAAGGAAATCTACTTCCAACGCTGTGCTGGCTGCCACGGTGTACTGCGCAAAGGGGCGACCGGCAAGCCACTGACCCCGGACATCACTCAGCAGCGCGGCCAGGCTTATCTGGAAGCCCTGATTTCCTACGGCTCGCCTGCGGGTATGCCGAACTGGGGGACGTCCGGTGAGCTGACCCCGGAAGAGATCACCCTGATGGCCAACTACATCCAGCATGAGCCGCCGACACCGCCGGAGTGGGGCATGCAGGCCATGCGTGACAGCTGGAAGGTGCTGGTAAAGCCGGAAGATCGGCCCACCAAGCAGATGAACAAGCTGGATCTGGGCAACCTGTTCTCGGTCACCCTGCGTGATGATGGCAAGATCGCGTTGATTGACGGTACCACCAAGAAAATCGTCAAGACCATTGATACCGGGTATGCAGTGCATATCTCGCGCATGTCCGCCTCTGGCCGCTATCTGATGGTGATTGGTCGTGATGCCAAGATCGACATGATCGACCTGTGGGCGAAGGAGCCGACCAAGGTGGTTGAAATCAAGGTGGGTATTGAAGCCCGCTCGGTGGAAACCTCCAAATTTGCAGGCTTCGAGGACAAGTACGTGGTCGCGGGCGACTACTGGCCACCGCAGTTCGTGATCATGGACGGTGAAACACTGGAGCCACTGAAGATCGTTTCCACCCGTGGCATGACCGTGGACACTCAGGAATACCACCCGGAACCCCGTGTGGCGGCGATCATCGCTTCCCACGAGCATCCCGAGTTCATCGTCAACGTCAAGGAAACCGGGCAGGTCATGCTGGTCAACTACGAAGACCTGGACAATATGAGCATCACCAGTATCGGTACTGCACAGTTCCTGCATGATGGTGGCTGGGATAGCAGTCACCGCTACTTCATGACCGCAGCCAACAACTCGGACAAGGTGGTGGTGATCGACTCCAAGGATCGCAAGCTGGCGGCCATTGTCGAGGTCGGCAAGATTCCGCACCCGGGGCGTGGTGCCAACTTTGTGCACCCCGAGTTCGGCCCGGTGTGGGGTACCAGCCACCTGGGTGACGACACCATCTCGCTGATCGGCACCGATCCGGAAAACCATCCCGAGCAGGCATGGAAGGTGGTGGATACGCTGAAAGGTCAGGGTGGCGGCTCGCTGTTCATCAAGACTCACCCGAAATCCACCAATCTGTATGTGGATACCACCTTCAACCCGAGTTCCGAGATTGCCCAGTCAGTAGCGGTGTTCGATATCGGCAATCTGAACGCGGGCTACAAGGTGCTGCCGATCGCCGAGTGGTCCGGTATCGAGGGCGGTTCGCGCCGTGTGGTGCAGCCCGAGTACAACGAGGCAGGGAATGAGGTCTGGTTCTCGGTCTGGAGCGGCCAGGATGAAGAGTCCGCCATCGTGGTGGTGGACGACAAGACCCTGGAGCTGAAGAAGGTCATTCGGGACAAGCGTCTGATCACACCGACCGGCAAGTTCAACGTGTACAACACGCAGCACGACGTCTACTGAGGGCAGTGGCTGTAATGGAAACG
>JASJKW010000020.1:0-5729 GCA_037621305.1 Pseudomonas sp. | reverse complement strand
ACAGATAACATCTCAGCATGCAGGCCCAGTGTCTGTTGGACCAAGCCGCCGCACGGTTCATGTGAAGGTCACACTGTGATCATCGGCTGTGCCTTACCCCAGCTTGACCACCGCACGGCCAACCATGCCGCTGGCGAGGATGGTGTCGATATACGCCGGCAGCTGCTCCAGAGTGATTTCCTGCTCCAGCTGGCTAAGGTCGGTTTTCCATTGCAGCGACAGGCGATCCCACATCGAGGCCTTGACCACCAGTGGCTGTTCCACCGAGTCGACGCCCAGCAGGTTTACGTTGCGCAGAATAAAAGGGAAAACGCTGGCCTGGAACTGTCCGCCCGCGGTCAGACCGCAGCAGGCGACGCTGGCGTCGTAACGCAATGACTTGACCACGTTGAACAGGATGTCGCCGCCCACGGTATCCACGGCGCCAGCCCACTGCTCTGCCAGCAGCACCTTGTTGGTGCCGGTTTGCAGCTCGGTCCTGTCAATCACTCGGTTCGCCCCAAGGCGCTTCAGAAAGTCCACCTGATCAGCCTTGCCAGTCACTGCCACCACTTCATGGCCCAACTGCGCCAGCATGGCCACTGCGATGCTGCCGACGCCGCCAGTCGCGCCGGTAACCACTACCGGTCCGCTGCCGGGTACCAGGCCGGCACATTCCAGTTTGTCGATGCACAGCGCTGCAGTCAGCCCGGCAGTACCCAGAACCATGCTGTCACGCAGGCTAAGCCCGGCGGGACGCTTCAGCACCCAGGCGGCAGGCACCCGGATGTACTGGCCGAAGCCGCCGGATGTGTTCATGCCCAGGTCGTAGCCGGTGACGATCACCTCATCACCGACCGCCAGCTCCGCTACCGAGCTGGCCTCGATGACGCCGGCCGCATCAATGCCCGGCGTATGTGGAAAGGTGCGGGTAACGCCACGATTACCGCTGGCAGACATCGCGTCCTTGTAGTTGAGTGATGACCATTGCACACGAATAAGCACTTCACCGGCGGGCAAGTCGTCTAACTGCCGGGTAACCACGCGGGAGATATACTCACCCTGCTCTTCGCTGACCAACAACGCCTTGAACTCGGACATGACAGACTCCTACCAGAAACGCTGATTGTAAAAACGCGACACCCAGGTCAGCAGTACGCGATCCAGTGCCACCGACATGCTGGATGACAGGCGATCCTGCAGGCGCTTGGGACGGGAAAAGTGGACTTCAAAGACATCCGCCTCATGGGTACGCCGATTGATATAGTCGTCGCTGGTATTCACTTCATCCGCCAGCGCTCGCTCCAGGGTTTCGGTCCCGAACCAGACTTCACCGGTAGCAACCGCATCGACATCCAGCGAAGGCCGATAACGGCTGACAAACTGCTTGAACAGCCGATGAATATTTTCCAGGTCTTCCTGGAATTTCTCCCGGCCCTTGTCCGTATTTTCGCCAAACATGGTCAGGGTGCGTTTGTATTCGCCCGCGGTGAGCATTTCGTAATCGACGTCATGATTCTTCAGCACGCGATGAAAGTTGGGTAGCTGAGCAACCACGCCAATGGACCCCAGCATGGCGAACGGCGCCACCAGAATCCGGTCAGCAACGCAGGCCATCATGTAACCGCCGCTGGCGGCGACCTTGTCCACACACACGGTCAAGGGCACGCCCGCTTCACGTACTCGGGTCAGCTGCGCTGCAGCGAGCCCGTAGGAATGCACCATGCCACCGCCGCTTTCCAGTTTGACGATCACTTCGTCCTGGGGCGTGGCCAGTTCCAGTACCGCGGTGACTTCGTGACGCAGATTCTCCAGCGCGCTGGCTTTGATATCCCCGTGAAAATTCAGTACGAACACCTTGTCTCGTTCAGTTGTGCCCTTATCACGGGCCTTCTGTTCCTGCTTCCGGGTTTTCTGCAGTGCCTTGAAGGCGGGCTTGTCCAGCACGGCGTGGCTCAGCCGCTCGGTCATGCGGGCTAGCTGGTCATTCAATCGGGTCACCGTCAAGGCGCCCTCACCCTTGCGCTGCCGCCCTTTGAGCGACGCTATCAGCACCAGAATAATTACCACTGCCAACAATACAGTCAGCGCTTTTGCTGCAAACATTCCATACTCAGCAAGCCAATCCACAAGTATCTCCACATTCGATTCGTGTTCCGATCCGCATCAAGCATACAGGATGATTGTATTGCGGTAATAAGGCTGCCAAGGGAGGATTCAAACGATCGTATGATTTTTATTGACAGGCTCCGTGCCCCGCCATACCCTCTATCGAGCTACACCATTGATGCCACCGCGACGGTTCCGCCGTTGCCTTACTGTAAAAGCACTATAAGGATGAATCCATGACTACCGTTGCTGACATCATCAATAACATGGAAGGCAAATTCAACCCGGCCGCTGCTGCCGGCCTGGATCTGGTTTTCCAGTTCAACATCGAAGATGACGAGAACTTCTACACCGTGATCAAAGACGGTACCTGCGCAGTCAACAAGGGCGAAGCAGACGATCCGAACGTCACCCTGATCATGGACTCCGAAACCCTGAGCGGCGTCATTTCCGGCGAAACCGACGGCATGCAGGCCTTCATGGGCGGCAAGCTGCGCGCCGAAGGCGACATGATGCTGGCGCTGAAGCTAGGCGAACTCTTCCCGGTCTGATCGGGTAGCAGTACAAAAACCGGAGCCTGGCTCCGGTTTTTTTATGCCCGCCTTCCCGGCCAGCGCGTTGCGGTGGATGTGATTGATGCAGCCAATCGTCCACCAACACGCTCTCTGATAAGCGTGGCTTTATATTGGCAGAGGGGATGCCCTGCATTAGATTGATCGGCAATCATGCTTACCTCAACAAGGACAAGACCCATGCAGAAAACCCAACTGTTCGACCTGGACGGCAAGATCGCACTGGTAACCGGCGCCAGCCGTGGCATCGGCGAAGCCATTGCCAAACTGCTCGCTCAACAGGGCGCTCATGTCATCGTCACCAGCCGCAAGATCGAAGGGTGTAAAGAAGTGGCGAATGCCATCATTGCTGCCGGCGGCAAAGCCACCGCGATGGCCTGTCATATCGGTGAGATGGAACAGATCAATGCCACCGTCGAGTCCATTCGCAGCCAGTTCGGCAAGCTGGATATTTTGGTCAACAATGCGGCCACCAACCCCTACTTCGGCAATGTGCTGGATACCGATCTGGATGCCTTTCAGAAGACCGTCGATGTGAACATCCGAGGGTATTTCTTCATGTCGGTCGAGGCCGGCAAACTGATGCGCGAAAATGGCGGCGGCGTCATCCTCAACGTTGCCTCGGTCAATGGCATGGTGCCGGGCATGATGCAGGGGATCTATTCGATCACCAAGGCAGCGGTCATCAACATGACCAAGGTATTCGCCAAGGAGTGTGCGCAGTTCGGTATCCGTTGCAATGCGTTGCTGCCGGGGCTGACCGACACCAAGTTCGCCTCGGCGCTGGTGAAGAATGACAGCATCCTCAAGCCTGCCCTGCAGCGTATTCCGCTGGCTCGTCCTGCTGACCCCACCGAGATGGCTGGCACCGTGCTGTATCTGGTAAGCGATGCGTCCAGCTATACCACAGGTACTGCGATCAACGTTGATGGCGGCATGCTGTCCTGATACGCAAATGCTGGCCTCTCGGCCGGCATTTTCATTCGAATCCTTTCAACGCCTCAAGCGCCTGCGGATTCATCGCAACCGGGGATAGCCCGGTAGTACCAATTTCAATGGCATAACGTGCGCCATCTGCCGCCGGCATAAAGCGTATGGCAAAGGCATCGGCGTACAACCAGCCCAGATCCAGTCGATCCAGCCACCGCCAGGCATCACGCCAGTGCGGCGTCGCATGCAGTGGATGGACCAATGTGGTACCCGGTTCGCGCTGCTGCTCAAGCGCCAGGTAGCGTCCATTGAGACTGCCCAGCCTGTAGCCGTCCTCCAGTCCGAGAACGTGCAACAATCCTCGCCACCGTAACACTTGCACTTCCAACTCCCAGAGATCCCCTTCCAGGGTCAGGCGCTGACTACCAGTCGAGGCATGAAGCGTCGCGTCATAGCGCTGGGGTGCGGTCTCGTGCAGCTCCAGGGTGGCTATGCGTTCACCGTCGATTATGGGACGAAATTGATACAGCTCCCAGGCCGCGACCGCTGCTGTTGCACAGCACAGCAGGAGCAGCAGCAACAATGAGCCCTTCAACCAGCCCAGCAGCCAATCAAGCCGCCAACCCAGACGCCACGTCAGATACAACAACAACAGCGCAAGACATCCCACCAGCCCTGCCAGACCAGCATATTGCATGTGAACTCCTTGTTCAGCGTTTCCCTGATTTCAAGCTGGAACGGGGGGTTGTGGCTGTCCGGCCAACCGTGCCAGATAGCAGTCAATCAACCAGCGGGAAATGGTTCCCTGTGGAGGAATGGAGGGCAACTGGTTGACGTTCCACCAGTGTGCTTCTTCAATTTCGTCGGGCTGCGGCACAATCTCACCGCCAACATAGTTCGCATGAAAACCCAGCATCAGCGAATTCGGAAATGGCCAATTCTGGCTGCCGAGATACTCAATATGATCGACCGTGACGCCGACCTCTTCCATTACTTCGCGGCGCAGAGCCTCTTCCGCAGATTCGCCAGGCTCGATGAAGCCCGCCAGCGTGCTGAAGAACCCGGCGCGAAAGTTCGCCGAACGTGCCAGCAACACTTCCTCACCACGGGTAATCAGCACAATGATGCAAGGTGACAGCTTGGGATACTGACGATTGCCACAACCACCGCATTCCATCGCCCGCTCATCAAGCCGGAGCTGGGTTGGTTGCCCGCAACGCCCACAGAAACGATGGGTGTCATGCCAGATGTCCAGTTGCTGAGCCACCCCGAGCAGACGAAAAGTCGAATCATCTACCTGCCCCAGCAAGCCGCGCAAGCCATGCCAGGACAACCCCGGCAGATCGACTTGCTCCTTGACGCGCACCATCCGGCACGGCTGATCATCCAGCAGACCCAGGGTCAGTTGATATTCAGCATCGCCCAGATAGCGCGCCATGTCCGGGTCATGCAGCAGGTTGCCCTGATACATGGCGAAGGACTGCTCATGGCGAATCAATACCCAGCCATCCGACCGGCCTTCGGCCGAGAAAGAGGCAGTGAACCGGGCAAACTTCTGCATTGCGTCAGGCTCCCACGTTGTATCCGAGCTCAGCCAGACTGTCCTCGGCAAGAGCCAGTACATCACCCGTGCCCACCGAGGAGCGCTCCGCCGACTCCAGATAGAATTCAATACTCGTCAAGGCATCGGCGAGCACTTCAAGTTGCTGTGTACCCGGCGCTGCCTGCCCCTCCAGCATAGACTCTCGAATGAAGCGTGAGGCGGTGAGGATGATATCGGCGGCGCGGGTCATACCGAGGAAGATCAGGCCACCACGTACGGTTTCAAGCGTCGCCGGAACATTCAACAGGTGCATGCGGTCATTGTCGGATTCGATATAGGCCGTCACAGCCCGTCGGGCCAAGGCCAGCCCCGCCTGGGATTCCTCCACCAGCACGATATGAGCTTCCTTCAACTCGACCGGACCGGGTTGCTGGTCCTCGCCGAAGGCGCCTACCGATTCGCCTTCATTTTCCAGGCGATTGACCACCAGCTCGGCATGCAGCACCGCGTCGGCGACCTGCTCGAGCACGGCATTGTTGCCCGGCTGCCATTGGCCCAGCTGCCCCGCTGCGCTGCGAATCTTGTCGGACACGACC
>JASJKW010000019.1:0-5054 GCA_037621305.1 Pseudomonas sp. | reverse complement strand
ATTCCCAGCCAGCAGCCGACCTGGTTGATTTCAATCACCTTGCGATAGGTTTCCAGAGGCAAGGATTCAATCGAACCGCAGAGCAAAATACCCGCGTTATTCACCAGCACGTTGAGCTTGCCGAAGCACTCTTGTGCCACCGCTACCGCTGCCGACCAATCCTCGGGGCTGGTGACATCCAGATGCTGATAGACAGCAGCATCACCCAACTCTGCGGCCAGTTGTTGACCTTCCTGATCGAGGATATCCCCAATGACTACCTTGGCGCCTTCGGCAACAAATAAGCGCGCCTCAGCAGCACCCTGACCACGGGCTCCGCCCGTGATCAATGCAACCTTGCCTTCGAGTCGTTTCATTACACTTCTCCCGATATATTTATTGTTGTATCAATATGTAATGCTGTATTTAGCGGGGCAAATAATGGCCGCCATTTACATCCAACTGCGCCCCAGTCATACCGCTGGCGTAATCCGAGACCAGGAACAGCGCCGCCTTGGCGCACTCCGTGTCCTGAACAATTCTGCGCAGGGGAATATCCTTGGCCAGCTCCGCTTGCAGCGCTTCGACGGAGATGTTGTGTTCTTTCGCCTGCTGCTCAAAATAGGCATCCAGAGATGCACCGCCCATCCAGCCCATATAAGCGGAGTTGACGCGGATTCCGTACTTACCGACATCCTCGGCCAAATAGGCCGCTGATGTACTCAGCGCAGCCTTCGAGGCGGAGTAACCGGCCTCCGGCGGGAACGGCTTGCGTGTCGCCATGGTGTTGATCATGACAATGCTGCCACCACCGGCTTTCTTCATATGCGGGATAACGGCCAGCGTCATGTTCATGGTGCCAAACAGATTGACCTCCATGCTCTTGCGCCACTCATCAAGCACCGCATGCTCCGCTGTCATCATTTCGCCATGGAAATAGGCGTTATTGACCAGCCCATCAATGCGTCCAAAATGCTCCACGACAAGATCAGCCAGCCGATCGCAGTCAGCACGCCTGGCGATATCGGTAGGCACCTTGAGGACGGGCGTATTCAACCCGGCATTGCGGACCTCCTGCTCAGCCTCATCCAGCTTCTGCTGGGACCGTCCGGCCATCACCACACCAGCTGCTCCCTCCTGCGCCGCCAATATGGCCAGCTTGACGCCAAGCCCTGGCCCCATACCGGAGATAACAACAATTTTATTTTCAACTAGCATATTCAGTCCTGGCCTCAGAAGTGATGGAGTAATCAGCGAGCGGCATATAGCGCCTCAGCGTGTTTTTTCAAGTCATGGGCTATCTGGTCGAATCCGACTTTCACCCAAGCGCCATGCTCACGCATGATGGTGTCGGCGTTCACGCCAAGAAAAATATCGGTGGTGAAGTAGGTACAGCGTTCAGCATCTATGGACTCAATGTATTGATCACGACGCGCCGCATCCTTGTTGGTTTCGATCGGGCGCTGTTCCCAGGACAGAAGCCGACATGGCTCATAGGCAATCAAGTATTCGGTAACCAGAAATGTATCTTCCGCCCCCGGCATACGCACCTGCATATATACCGGATCACCGAGTTTGCCGGTGGTTTCAAACCCGGGGCAGAAACGGTTCCATGTACCGTACTGAGCAAAGTCCGTAAGAATTTCCCAAACTAACTCCGCCGGTGCGTTTATTTCCACTTTGACAGATGTAACGATATTTTCTGCCTTCGCCATATAATTCTCCTTGCCGACACCCCAGCGTTGCGCTCGGCTTGTTATTTTTTGATTTGGCATCTTTTATCACGCAGCCGGCCTGCCACTCCTACCCCACAAGGACTAGGTAGGCAGAACTCCTGAGATTCGCTCTTAATTTGCCGCATAGTCGATTTCAACGATTCAGCTCTGCATCGAGCTTTGTAGCTTTAGCTCATCAATGCACCCGATAGGAGTTAATAATGAGCCAGAATAAAATGCGCGTAATAGTGCTGGGTGCCGGGATGGCCGGCATCCTGGCCACGATCAAGTTGAAACAAAGCGGCTACGAAGTAATCTGCTATGAAAAGGGCAACAACGTAGGCGGGACCTGGCGCGAAAATACCTACCCTGGCTTGCACTGCGACACCCCCGCTCATAATTACGCTTACAGCTTCGCACTCAATCCGAACTGGAGCCGCTACTGTGCACCCGGACCGGAAATTCAGCGCTACTTTGAGCAGACCGTAGATGATTGCGGAGTTCGTGGGCTTATCCAGCTGAATCGGGAAGTGGTTCGTTGCGAGTACCTTGATGATGAATGGGAGATTGAAACCCGCTGCGGTGTTATTGACAGGGCTACTGCCGTTATCGTCGCGACCGGCGTTCTACACCATCCGGTAACACCCAATATCAAAGGCTTGGAGAACTTCGAAGGCGACTATTTCCATACCGCCCGCTGGGATCACAGCGTTGCGCTGGATGGCAAACGTATCGGCGTGATCGGTAATGGTGCCACCGGGGTCCAGGTAGTCTCGGCGTTGGTCGAGAAAGCCACGGTGAAGCATTTCCAGCGTACTCCTCAATGGATACTGCCGATTCCGAATACCGAGTATACCGAGGAGCAGAAAGCCGCCTTCCGGGCCAACCCACAGCTGCTTGTGGACCTCAAGTACGATGAAGAGTATTTCCGTAATGTTAAGCGCTTCACCACAGCCGTCGCCGATGCCAGCTCGAAGGAAATTGCCGAAATCCAGCAATTTTGTGAGCGGTATCTAGATGAGAGCATCAAAGATCCCATGCTACGGGAAAAGCTGCGCCCAACCTATCTCGCAGCTTGCAAGCGTCTGATCTACTCTCCAGATTATTACAATGCCATCCAGCACCCTAACGCCGAGCTGATTACTGATGGTATCGAGCAGGTTGAAGCCAAAGGCGTGAGAACCCGGGACGGCAAACTGCACGAAGTGGATGTTCTGGCTCTCGCCACCGGTTTCAACGCCAGCATGTTCATGCGTCCAATGCAGGTGCGTGGCCGTAACGGGGTCAGCCTGAACAGTTTCTGGGCCAAACGGCCCACTGCCTATTACGCCATATCCATGCCTGACTTTCCTAACCTGTTCATGCTCAATGGCCCCACCGGCCCCGTCGGGAATTTTTCCCTGACGGAAATTGCCGAGTTCGAGTGGGACTACATCGCCCAACTGCTCGAACTGCTGAAGACAGGTAAATACAGTGAAATCAGTGTTTCTTCTGATGCCATGGCTGCCTATGAGGAAAAGCGGCTGGCCAAGGCGAAGAAAACCGTCTTCGGGTCCGGCTGCACGAGCTGGTATCTCGACGCCGAAGGTGTTCCCTCGACCTGGCCATGGGACCACAACGCTTTTGAAGATGCCATGCGTAAACCCGTACTTGAAGACTATCAACTGATCGCCGAGCCGGAATCGGCACTCCAATAACAATCAACCTGTCCGCTTTGGCACAGGATAAGTTCTATGCAAGCGAGGGAATAAAACCGGAAAAATCAAATATAAGTCTGTTATCAGATGCCCCCCTGAATGGGGCATCAATTAAAAATAATAACAACGCGTGTTGTTCAGCATGCAAAAGGAGAAAGTAACATGCAGACTCTTCATCGCAATATTCAGAAATTGACCTTGCACCCCGTCAGCACCCTACTGACCGCCATACTTCTCTGCGGCGCTGGCGTTCATGCTCAGGCAGCCATTACCGCCGAGGAAGCTGCCCGGCTGGGCACCGAACTCACCCCCATAGGGGCCGATCCGGCTGGTAACGCCGCCGGCACTATCCCGCCATGGACTGGAGGTCTTACCACCCCGCCGCCCGGATTCAAGCCCGGCGGCGATTACATCAACCCCTTCGCGGATGAAAAACCGCTATATGTCATCACCGCTGCCAATATGGCGGAACACGAGGAGCATCTGACCGAAGGCACCAAAGCACTGCTGAAGCAATTCCCTGATACCTACAAACTACCGGTCTACACATCCCACCGCACTGCGGCACTACCTGAACATATCTATGAGCAAATCAAGATTGACGCACAGAGCGTTCAGTTGATTGAGAACGGCGATGGAATTAGCAATGTGGGGACCGGGCGAATCCCATTTCCTATTCCCAAGACCGGCGTAGAGTTGATGTGGAATCTGGGCAATCGATATTTCGGTGATGACCTCGTCATGAACTCATCCAACTTCCCTGTTCAAAGTAACGGCTCCTACACTGCCGTTAAAACCAGACAATGGAAGGCATGGGCGCCCGCACTGTTCGATGATGAAGAGTTTGGTATCAAGGTGTTTTACGAAATGTTCTCCCCGGCCAGCGTAACCGGTCTGAAAATCATCACCCATGAGCCAAACAATATGGCCAAGACGCCACGTCAGACCTGGACCTTCAACCCGGGCCAACGGCGTGTCTTGCGGGCACCGGAGATCTCTTACGACACCCCCATTTCCGGGTCCGACGGTCTGGTCACCAACGATGCCACGGACTGCTTCACCGGGAGCAAGGATCGATATGATTGGACCTTGGTTGGCAAACAGGAAATGATCATTCCCTATAACAACTACGACCTTAACGCCAATTCCACACCGGTAGCTGACATCATAGGCCCCAAACATATCAACCCGGATTTCACCCGTTACGAGTTGCATCGCGTCTGGGTTGTGGATGCGAACCTGCGGGAAGGCAAACGCAATATCTTCAGCAAACGTCGGTTCTACTTCGATGAAGATAGCTATAACTGTTCCGGCGCTGACATGTATGACGGGCGTGACGAGCTGTGGCGGGTTATCGTACCAAGCACCATCCAGATGTATGACCATCCCGTCATGATGATGCGTGCTGAAGCGCACTACGACCTGCAGGCCAACCGATATTATGCAGGTTACGTGTCCAATGGGGACGCTCCCTGGACCTTCAACAACAACGCTCGCACCTCCGAGTTCACCACCAACAAACTGCGCCGCGCCGGCCATTAAACACGCCCCACAAGTCGGTGATGGAGCTGCCATCACCGACTTGCCTGATAGAACTCCCTCCCAGCGGGTGATGGTTCTGCCCCGCCATGTCTCCTGAGCCGTATATAGCGATTCAGACGTA
>JASJKW010000018.1:0-7600 GCA_037621305.1 Pseudomonas sp. | reverse complement strand
TAACCGTAGCCCTTTCCATGTACTGAAATCAGGCATGTGGGGTGTGCTCGCCGGTGTGTTGATCGCCTTTCCGGGGCTGGTCAGTGATGTGCTGGCCATTCCGTGTCTGATCATGGCCCTGCTGCATCGCGGCGGCGGTTCCGGCCCGGATGATCAAAACGGTCCGCGTATGTATCGGCAGGGTGAGCACACCATCATCGAGGGCGAATGGGAAGCGGATCACTCGACGCCCGGTCCGGATGACTCGCGACTGAACCGGCCGTGAAAATTTTGTGACGCGGCCCTTGAAAAGGTTTTGCCGGGCCCCATAAACAATGCACCAGTTTTGCAGGGGCCCATAGAAGGGGACCTGCGTTGGACAGGGGCGCGGCTTCGGCACGTCCTTCAGGCCGCAGGCCTGGTTAACTTGAAATGCCGGCATGCCGGCCTTTGACACTCATTTGGGAGACTCACAACGATGAAAATCCGTCCGTTACACGACCGCGTAGTCGTTCGTCGCAGCGAAGAAGAAACAAAAACCGCTGGCGGTATCGTTCTGCCGGGCTCTGCAGCAGAAAAGCCGAATACCGGTGTCGTTCTGGCTGTTGGGACCGGGCGTCTGCTGGACAATGGCGAAGTGCGTCCGCTGGCCGTCAAAGAAGGCGACAAGGTTGTTTTCGGGCCCTATTCCGGCAGCAGCACCATCAAAATCGATGGTGAAGAGCTGCTGATGATGAGCGAATCCGAGATCTACGGTGTTCTGGAAGGCTGAGACTCCATCGCCCGATCCCTTAACGAATTCATTTGAAGGAAAGTGAAAATGGCTGCTAAAGAAGTATTGTTTGATATTGCCGCACGCAACAAGATGCTGGAAGGCGTCAATGTTCTGGCCGATGCCGTCAAGGCCACTCTGGGGCCGAAGGGCCGCAACGTTCTGATCGAGCGCAGCTTCGGCGCGCCGCTGATCACCAAGGACGGCGTTTCCGTTGCCAAGGAAATCGAGCTGAAAGATCGCTTCGAGAACATGGGTGCCCAGCTGGTCAAAGACGTTGCCTCGCGTGCCAATGATGATGCTGGTGACGGTACTACCACCGCTACCGTTCTGGCTCAGGCTATCGTCACCGAAGGCCTGAAGGCCGTTGCTGCCGGCATGAACCCGATGGACCTGAAGCGCGGCATCGACAAGGCCACTGTGGCTGTTGTTGCCGAGCTGAAGAACCTGGCCAAGCCCTGCGCCGATTCCAAGGCCATTGCCCAGGTAGGCACTATCTCTGCCAACTCCGACGATTCCATCGGCAAGATCATTGCTGAAGCCATGGATCGCGTTGGCAAGGAAGGCGTGATCACTGTTGAAGAAGGTTCCGGCCTGGACAACGAACTGTCCGTCGTAGAAGGCATGCAGTTCGATCGCGGCTACCTGTCCCCGTACTTCGTCAACAAGCCGGAAACCATGTCCGCTGAGCTGGACAACCCGTACATCCTGCTGGTCGACAAGAAAATCTCCAACATCCGTGAAATGCTGCCGGTGCTGGAAGCTGTTGCCAAGGCCGGTCGTCCGCTGATGATTGTTGCTGAAGACGTTGAAGGCGAAGCGCTGGCTACTCTGGTCGTCAACAACATGCGCGGCATCGTCAAGGTTGCTGCTGTCAAGGCGCCTGGCTTTGGCGATCGCCGCAAGGCCATGCTGGAAGACATCGCTATCCTCACCGGCGGTACCGTGATCAGTGAAGAAGTTGGCATGAGTCTGGAAACCACTACCCTGGAGCACCTGGGTCAGGCCAAGCGTATTCAGATCAACAAGGACAACTCCACTGTCATCGACGGTGCTGGTGCCCAGGCTGATATCGAAGCGCGCGTTGCCCAGATCCGCAAGCAGGTGGACGACACCACTTCCGATTACGATCGTGAAAAACTGCAAGAGCGTCTGGCCAAACTGGCTGGCGGTGTTGCAGTGATCAAGGTCGGTGCTGCTACCGAAGTGGAAATGAAAGAGAAGAAGCACCGCGTTGAAGACGCACTGCACGCTACCCGTGCTGCTGTTGAAGAAGGCGTGGTACCTGGCGGTGGTGTTGCGTTGGTGCGCACTCTGGTGGCCTTCGAGAACCTGAAAGGTGACAACGAAGACCAAAACGTGGGTATCAACCTGCTGCGCCGTGCAATCGAAGCACCGCTGCGTCAGATCGTTACCAACGCCGGTGAAGAAGCCGCTGTTGTGTTGCAGTCTGTTCGTGCAGGCGAAGGCAACTACGGTTACAACGCTGCCACTGGTGAGTACGGCGACATGATCGAGATGGGTATTCTGGATCCGGCCAAGGTCACACGTAGCGCTCTGCAGGCTGCTGCGTCCGTAGCCAGCCTGATGATCACTACCCAGGCCATGATTGCCGAACTGCCCGAAGACAAGGGCGCCATGCCTGATATGAGCGGTATGGGTGGCATGGGCGGTATGGGCGGTATGATGTAATTCGACGAAAGTCGCTCAGTCAGCCAGTCTGGCGGGGTGCATCACAGAGCGATACCGGCTTGCAGCCGGTGTTGCTCAAGCCTTGCTGAACTGGTAATTGAGAAGATCCGATATCCGGGCTGATATTCAGTCCGGATATTTTTTTGCCTCAAGCAGTCGTTCTAGATACGGGTAGAAGCCCGTACTCCCGTCTCACTCTGCCTTCCAGAAAAGATATGCCGGTTACAGCGAACCTAACGCGAGGGGTGCGTCAGGCTCCTGCTCATTCGCTGGAAAAGTCGAAACTCATGCTGTCGGCAGGTGGCTGCAGATAGTCGCCCTGAATATAGTTGACTCCGGCCTGCCAGAGCGAAGGCATCATGATTGCACTGTTGACGCCGGAAACCACGGTCAGCTTGCCCTGGTTGTGCAGCGTTGCGACCATTTCCTTGAGACGCTCTACTGCTTCCGGGTCAGCCAGGTCGCTGCTGAAGGAATCATCGATCTTCACATAATCCACAGGCAGATGCTTGAGCACAGCATAAGGGTTGAGCGCTCCGCCGAAATGACTGAGGGCAATCCGCGAATGGATTGAGTGCAGTGCTTCGGCCAGTACCTTGGCGTGTTTCAGATAATTGTTGGCGTCGGCATCGTTGAACTGGAAAATCAGTGCATCGGCGGGTAGTCGGGCTGCCTTCAGCAGGGTGGATATCCACTGAACGATTTCCGGATCCTGCAGGCTGGCGCTGCTCAGGTTGAGGATCAGATGGGTGTTCGCTCCCTTGCTGCGCTGTTGGGCCAGCACGCCCGCTGCCCGGGTAATCAGCCAGCGGTCAATCTGTGTGGCGAGCCCCGCCTCCAGCGCGGCGTTGTGGAATTCTGCGGCTGGGATTTCTTCATCTTGGCTGTTGAACAGTCGGAGGACGGTTTCGTAATGTTCCGAGTTGTCCCCACGCAAGCTGATGACGGGCTGGAACTGCAGTTTGAAACCATTGGTTTCAAGCTTGTGGCGAATCAAGGCGATGATATTGCCCCGATTGGCCATGTGCGCGAGCTCTTCAAGCGGGTTGAAGACCTTGATCGCGTTGCCACCTTCCTGGCTGATCTGTTCGGCGAGACGGTGGGCGCGTTCGATGGCCTGGGTTGGCTCCGGATGGGTCTCGCTGATGCAGGAGACGCCCATGCTCACGGTGATCTGGATAGTGCGACCGTTGGCCTCGAACAGATTACCTTCGATCTGCTTCAGCAGGGTCGCCAGCTGCGCGACCACAGGATCGGGCTCGGTACCTTCGATCAGCACGCTGCAGGCATCATCGCTGAAGCGAGCGAGCAGGGTGTTCTCCGGGAAGAAGCGCCGCAGGATCTGCGCCAGATCGGCAAGAATCAGATCCGAGCCGCCGATGCCGATATCGGCTTGCAGCGTGTTGAAACTGTCAATGCTGATGTACACCAGCGTGCCGGGTTGGCTGTTGTGCACTGCCTGCTCGCTGACGCTATCCAGTTGCTCCTGAAACCAGGAGCGGTTGAACAGTCCTGTGACCAGATCGTGACTGGCCATGGCCTTGAGCTTCTGTTCGAACTCGGCGCTGGCAGTTTCGGCGCGGATAACCACTTGGGTGCAGGGCTCACCATCATAATGTGCTGGCGAAAAGCTGAGCATGATGGGGAATTCTTTCCCTTCGCTGTCCATCGCGTTGCAGCGCATTCCGCTTTGGTCGCCACGGCTGGCGTAATGCCGCAGGAAGTCTTTGAAGTTGTCCTGATCCTTGGCAGCAATCAGGCCGACCACGGGCTCGGCGGCCAGATCATCCGGATCGTCATAACCGAACAGGTGAATATAGGAACGGTTGGCATAAATATGCATGCCGTCCAGTACATAGGCAATGGCGTCGACTGAGCTGTCCAGCAGCAACTGACAGCGCTTCTCGGTTTCGCGCAGGGACTGTTCGGCGATGCGTCGCTGGCGACGGGCGGTCAGGTTGGCCAGTTCGCGCTTTACCACCAGGGTGATCAGACTGTCAGCGCTGCCCGGCACGGTATCTTGCATGCCACCACGCAGAGCATCAGTGCGGGTGTCGGCGTCGCTCTGGTCAGTCAGCAGGATAAAGGGTACATCATGGGAGTGACTGATGATCTGACAGGCTTCCAGCGCGGTCATGACGCTGGTTTCAGGGCAGGCCAGGCAAAGATCCCAGGTCTGCTGAAGCGATTCGTGCAGATCTTCGCGCGAGGTAATCCGGTGGGCTCGGGTAGCATGCCCAGCGTTGCGTAAAATGCTCACCAGACGCTCCGCATTGTTTTGCGAGTCGTCCAGAATCAGCAGTCTTATAGCGTGTGCGTCTGTGCCCATGGCATTCCGTCAATTCCCAAGCGATCCGTCCCTGAGGGGCCAAGTGACTGAATTTACAGAGACTTCCACAGGGAGTCAAAGTCATCCTCGGTGCTGATGGTGAAACTTGTGCTGTCGTTCTCGGTTTGGCTGCCGGTTTTGTTCATCTGATCCAATACATGATGCTCGAATTGACTGAAACTGCCGGTCGCGGTGATGCGATCCACCAACTGGGCGCGGAGTTCCTTACCGCCCAGATACAGCATTACCTTGTTGTTCAGCTGGAAAGGCAGGCGGGGGGTGAGCAATGTCGGAGGACGGTCGATCGAGCTGACTTCCGGCACCATCAGCGCGCGAAGGTAGCGGCTCGGCTGCTCGGTCTTGCGTAGCAGCTTGATGGCGCAGGGTGTGCAGTGCGGCGCGATAAGCTCAATGCCCATCTGGGTGCCGTCGCCGCGTACCTGACGAATCCAGCGTACCACCGCCAGGCTCCAGTCCTGGTCGACATCTTCCTGCACGCCAAGCAACTCGCCAGCCTGGAGCTGTTTGGGGACTTCCCGGGGCCAGGTCAGGCAGAAGCCGCCGGGGCTGTGGTTGATGATGCGTAAACTGTGCACCGGGTAGCTCTCGGCATTTTCCTCATCGCTGGGTTCGGTCGGGCCGTTGTAGTTGATTTTCTCTACATCCCGGGGAGCCCAGTCGATGCTGTGGTCACCGTCGAATGCATTGCTCCAGCCTTCCTGAGCGGCGCGCCGATTCGCCTCGGAGAAGGGGTTGCTGTCGTCGGTATTGAGGAAACGGGAGAAGCTCTTGCCGGCGATCTGAACGTGCGTGGCGCTCATGCCAATGGTGATGTTCAGCTCACCTCGACCCGGCATGCGATCGAACGTGCGCTCCGCCAGGTCTCCCCAGGATTGACTGATATGCTGCAACAGCTCCACGCCAAGACCCTCGGGTACCTGTAGCCGATTGCGGGCCGACTCGTTGTCCAGCAGGTACTGCTTGATGGCGTCGACCAGTTGACGGGTGTCCAGACCCAGGCTGCCAGTCAGGTCTTCATTGAGTACCAGCGATCGGTAACGGGGCGGGCAGTCCATATCCAGGTTGATGATGAACAACGCATCGGCGGACTCGGGCGCCACCAGAGTAACCATCCTGCTCCAGTCTTCCAGCCGGGCAAACAGCTTGGCCATGGCGATCTGGCGCATCTGATTGGGGCGTGCAGCGCCCATCAGCAGCACAACCAGATAGGCCTGCTCGATACTGAGCGTCTTGCCGCTGAGACTTTCCGGGTCGTTTACCGGTATCTGGTGCAGGTTGCGCTTGCGCGCCAGAAGATAAAGCTGGTGAATTTCCAGCCAGATGCCGTCAGCGACCGGACAATACAGTTGGTAGGCGCGCAACAGCGGGCCGCACAGGGCGCGGATGGCACGCTGGATGGCCTGGGTGATGAGCTCCGAGCGCCCACGGTTTTTCATCTCATGCTCATGCGCAACCACTATTTTGTAGCCGTTGGCCAGATGGTTCTGTAGGGCTTGCGCAAGGTTGGCAACCTTGCGCGGTCGGTCCTCCAGAACAATGGACTGGCCCAGATAATAGCGTGCCAGGGACGAGCAGACGTAATGAACCTGCGGGCGAATCTGTTCCAGCATGGCCAGGCGTTTTTCCGGCGACACCTGCAACTGATTGAGTTCGATCAAACCCTGATAGAGCTGGCGAGCAGTTTCGCCGATATTCGCCTTGGGCAGATTGGCAATCCAGTCAGTGATGCCTTTTTCATTACTATTAGCAAAGCTGAGGGACGTCAGTGTTTGCTGAGGCACTCGCAGGTGGAATGTATGCGCTGTGTTATCCATAACATTTTTCTTCCGCTGCAGCCCTTTCAGGCTAAATCGAGAACGAATCAATCTGGAGTCCCATACATGCGTCATACCAAGATGAGCCTGTGATCACAATGTAGCAGCTGACTTGCATCCACGCGAAGGAGCGGGCCAATCACTGACCGATCAATTCGGGCGGCAGTGGTGTTTTGCTGGTTGCCCCTGCAATTTCCCGTACCAGGCGCGGCACCAGGAAGCCCGGCAACTGTGCCAGCATCTGTCCGGCCAGTCGTTTGGCGGCCTCATCGTCCACATGAAAATGCTGTGCTCCCTTCACGTGATCCAATACGTGAAGATAATAGGGCATAATGCCATTATCGCCTAGGGCCTCGCTGAGCGCGACCTGGTCCTCGATCCGATCATTGACACCTTTGAGCAATACCGCCTGGTTCAGCAGCATCACGCCAGCACGTCGCAGAGTCCGGATAGCGCTAGCCAGCTGATCGTCCAGCTCGTTGGCATGGTTGCAGTGCAGCACCATGGTCACCGGCAGGCGAGTGCCACACAAGGCGTCTATCAGGCTGTCGGTGACCCGCTGGGGAATAACCACGGGCAGCCGGGTATGTACTCGCAGCCGCTTTACATGGGCAATATCGGCAATTTCGCGAGTCAGCCACGACAAGCGTTTATCGTTGGCGGCCAGGGGGTCGCCGCCGCTGTAGATAACCTCGCGGATGCTCTCGTCCTGGCGGATGTAATCCAGCGCCTGCTGCCATTCCTCGGTGCTCAGTGCGTTGTCGCCATAGGGGAAATGCCGGCGGAAGCAATAGCGGCAATTGACCGCACAACCGGCACTCACGATCAGCAGCAAGCGCCCCTGATATTTATGAATGATGCCCGGACGGGCATTGGTATGCTGCTCGCCAAGGGGATCAAGCACGAAATCCGGGTGTTCCAGCAGTTCTTCGCCCACCGGCAGAACCTGGCGCAACAGGGGGTCCTGGGGATTGCCAGGCTGCATGCGGCTCA
>JASJKW010000017.1:0-2541 GCA_037621305.1 Pseudomonas sp. | reverse complement strand
GGGCGGGTTTGCAGACGCAGGTTGAAGCGTTTGATGACCGGTTCGTCGGCGACCATGCCACTGCCCTGGTTGAATCGGGTTGGCGGCAGTGTGGGGAAGAGGGTCTGGTCTTCGCCAAATACCAACTGATGCCCGTCCGGGCTGTGCTGGAAGTGGTAGTGGATGCCTTCTTCTTCACACAGGCGCTGGATGAAGTGCAGGTCGGTTTCGCCGTATTGAGTGCAGTAGATTCGTTCGGGACCTTCTTCACGCAGCTGGAAGCGGAAGGAATCGGTGAAAATGCCGTGGCCCTTGAGTACCTCGGTGATGATCTGCGGCACGCTCTTGTGCTGGAAGATCCGCTGGTTGGTGGCGTGCTGCAGGTAGGCCAGACGCGGCACCAGGGTTACCCGGTAGCGGGTCAGGCGTTTTCCGGATTCGCCTTGGGCGATGCTGTGGATGAGTCCGTGTATTCCTTTACCCGGGCCGGCATAGCTGAGAAACACCGGTTGGTGCAGCAGGCCTTCGATATCCAGATCGGGACGTTCGCTGACCAGGTCCAGCTCGAAGCAGTAGGGCTGGCTGATGGCTTCGGTGCCCTGAAACGACAGCACCTTGAAGTCGTGGTCTAGGCAGGGAATGGCGAGCGTGAAATGCGCGGTATGGGCCGGGGCGAACATCCTGTGTTCCTTCGTCTGACGAACAAAGTTGCCGTTATATCAGAATCAGAACAGGCAGGCCGGCTCAGGAAAACAGGAGTGTGATGCGGTTGGCAGGAATAACCGTTTAGATAAAATCTTCTCGAAACTACCCTCCTCTTTCTGCTCCGTCCTTGCGCAACCAATAATGGAACTCCCCATCCTGCTCATCGGCACGCAACAACGAATGCCCTGCCAATTCAGCGAATCGTGCTATATCACGCTGCGAGCCGGCATCGGTGGCGCATAGATAGAGCACCTGTCCGGCGGCCATGCCATTCAGTGCCAGCTTGGCGCGCAGCAGCGGCAGCGGACAGGAGAGCCCGCGGGCATCCACAGACTGATCCGCCTGCAGTTCATTGTTTCCATCAACCATGTGTTTCTCCCGACAAGCAGCTGTTTCCGTTTCATCACGGGATTGCAAGTATACCGTTGCCTGATCGACGGCAGACAATTCAGGCAAAAATGGGTTAGTGTCTATCCCTGTTTCGTCACCATTTCAGAGTCTGTCCATGCAATGTATCAAAGCGGCCAAAATGCCTATCAGGGCTCTGCTGTTCTCGCTGATGACCGTTATTGCAGTACCCGTCACCGCTGAATTCAATCTGCCTTCACTGGGCGATACCAGCTCGTCGATCATGTCGCGTGAGCAGGAATATCAACTCGGTCGCGCTTGGCTGTCCATGCTCCGCGGTTCGGTACGCACCCTGGAAGACCCATTGCTGAAGGATTACATCGAGTCGCATGTGTTCGGTCTGGCGGAAACCAGCCAACTGGATGATCGGCGCCTAACCTTTGTTGCCATCAATAGTCCGCAACTCAACGCCTTTGCAGCCCCTGGCGGCATCATAGGGGTCAACGGCGGGTTGTTTCTGCATGCCCATACCGAAGCGGAGTTCGCCTCGGTCATGGCGCACGAGCTGGCTCACTTGTCCCAGAGGCACTTCGCCCGCGGCTTGCAGCATCAACAGCAAAACCGCATTCCGCTCATGACCGCCATGCTCGCCAGTATCATCCTTGCCGCCAGCGGTGGCGGCGATGCCGGTTTCGCGGCGCTGGCTTCAACCCAGGCGGCGGCCATTCAGGAGCAACGGCGCTTTTCCCGGCAGAACGAGCAGGAGGCTGACCGCATCGGCCTGCTGAACCTGAAGCAGGCCGGCTTCGATCCCAACGCGATGCCCAATATGTTCGAGCGACTTGCCAAACTGAGTCGCTTCAGTCGCACGCCACCGGAATTTTTGCTGACCCACCCGGTCAGCCAGTCCCGGATCGCCGATTCGCGCAATCGCGCGGACCAACTCAACAACGATGGTCGCCAGGACAGCCTGTACTACCAGATGATGCGCGCCCGTGTGCAGCTGTTCTATGAGGACAGCCCCGGCCTGGCAACACAGCGATTCCGTGCGTTGCTGGACCAGCATGAAGGTGATCACGCTGCCGCACGCTACGGGCTGGCGCTGGCGCTGATTCGCGGCGGGCAATATGAGGCTGCAGAGGACGAGTTGGAGCCTTTGCTGGCCGAGTACCCGAACAACATTGCCGTGCAATTGGCCAGGGTTGAACTGGATAACAGTCGCAGCCAACTGGATGCAGCCTTGGCGCGTCTGGACCGGCTGTTGCAAACCCAGCCCGACAACTATCCACTGCTGAATGCCAAAGCCGATGTGCTATTGCGCAAGCGCGATTATTCCGCCGCCGAACGCGTAACAGATCGTCTGGCACGGCTGCGCCCTGAAGACCCGGACGTATGGTATCTGGTATCGGAAATCCGCGGCTTGGCGAAGAATATTCTAGGCGTGCATCAGGCCCGTGCCGAATACTTCATGCTGGCGGGCGACCTGGATCAGGCAGACCAGCAACTGGA
>JASJKW010000016.1:0-11202 GCA_037621305.1 Pseudomonas sp. | reverse complement strand
AGCTATTTTGAAACCGAGTTCCCGGATACCTTCCGTACCGCTGGACAGATCCGTCAGGACATCGAGCAACGTGGTTGGAAGAAAACCGTTGCCTTCCAGACGCGCAACCCGATGCACAGAGCCCATGAGGAACTCTGCCGTATGGCCCAGGAGCGTCTGGAAACCGATGGCATTGTGATTCACATGCTGTTGGGACGTCTGAAGGACGGCGATATTCCGGCTCCGGTGCGCGACTCTTGCATTCGTACCATGGTGGCCAACTACTTCCCGGAAAATACCGTGATGATCACCGGCTACGGCTTCGATATGCTCTATGCCGGCCCCCGCGAAGCGGTACTGCATGCAGTATTCCGGCAGAACATGGGTGCTACCCACTTCATCGTCGGCCGCGATCATGCTGGTGTGGGTGATTACTACGGTCCCTTCGATGCGCAGACGATCTTTGACGAGAAGGTGCCGGCAGGTGCGCTGGAGATCGAGATTTTCCGTGCCGACAACACCGCTTTCTCCAAAAAACTGGGCCGCGTGGTGATGATGCGCGAAGCTCCTGACCATGCCCCGGAGGATTTCATCAACCTGTCCGGCACCAAGGTTCGGCAGATGCTCAGCGAAGGCATGGCGCCGCCGCCGGAGTTCTCCCGTCCCGAGGTTGCCAAGGTTTTGATGGAATACTATCAGTCCACGGTAGCGTGATGAGAATGCCGGTAACGGGTAACCGCTACCGGCATTTTTCTGTCCAGCGTGCCCTGCGTGGGCATCCAGTACCACTCCCGATAATAAGGAACAAGTCATGTCGATCAGCGATTTCCCGGAAGGTGTTGCTTTTGTAGTCGGCGGCAGCGGTGGGCAGGGCGCAGCCATATGTGAGGCCTTTGCTCGGGCTGGCAGCGATGTCGTGTTGACCTATCATCGCAATGAGCAGCGAGCACGCGAGGTAGTTGAGCGAGTGCAAGCCCTTGGACGTCAGGCCGAAATGGTGCAGTTGTCCATTGGCGATGCGCAGCAGGTGAAAACGGTGGTGGACAAGGTGGCTTCAGCCAAGCGTATCCATACCGTGGTGATTGGCGCCGGCTCGGATATCAAGCAACCTTTCATTCGTGACATCACTCCCGAAGACTGGAAGGCGGTCATGGATGCCGACGTCAATGGTTTCTTCAATATTGTTCATTACTCGCTGCCCTATCTGAAGCAGGCCGGCGGGGGGTCCTATGTGCATATCAGCTCTGCCGGTCTGCATCGCTGGCCGGAGCGCGATGCGCTGTCGGTAGCGCCGAAAGCCTCCATCGAGTGGCTGATCAAGGGCATCGCCAAGGAAGAGGGGCGGTTTGGTATCCGCGCCAACAGCGTGGCCATCGGGGTCATTGATGCGGGCATCTTCCATCGCCTGTGGTCCGAAGGCGTGTTTGACGAGACCTGGAAGGAAGCTGTTCAGGGCGGGCTGTGCATCAAACGTTGGGGAACGGCAGAAGAGGTTGCTCACGCTACGGTTTTCCTTGCGTCGAGCAAGGCAGCCTATACTACCGGCCAGATCCTTTCGGTTGATGGTGGCTACGGCGTCTGATCCATTCGGCCGCGCAGAGATCATCAGACCTACAGTGCTCTGCGCGACGGTCCGCCATCGCCGAGCTAGCCGGGCGGCATTTGCAGGTCATCAACCCAATCCATCCCCAGCACCCGCTTCTGGATACGCCACCCTTTATCGGTACGAATCAACTGATCCTGATAGCGCGCACCGGTATGCAGGACATATTGGCTACCATCTTCACGGCGACCTTGAAGGGGGTTGTAACAACGGGACAGAGCACTGGCGCGATCACCATCCAGGTGGATAACGAAGTTCGACAACAGATGCTGCCAGCTGTCGAATCTGCTCATGGCTGGGTGAATCCAATCCTGCCAGGCTTGCAGGTTGCCCCGCACGCCCCCAGCGGCGCTGTAGTCGATATCAGCGTCGTCCAGAAATACGTCCCGGAACAAATGATGTTCCCGAGTATCCAGCGCATGGGCATATCGGGTGAGCACTTCCTGAATCTCCAGCTTGTCTAGCCAGAGCGATAGCTGATCCATAGTAAATTTATCCGAATAAAGAGTTCAGGCGATAGGGTGTAGTGCCAGGCAAATCGAAACCACTGAAGTGCCTGACACATTCCAAGAGCAAGGCCTCGCGGCTCAGGCGGTGAGGAACTCCCCGCCGTTCACATCCAGCCCGGCACCAGTCACCACACTGGCGTAGTCGGAGGCAAAGAATATGGCCGCCTTGGCGCACTCGCCATCTTCCGGAATATGCCCCAGGGGGATGTTCCTGGCGACGTCGGTCTTCATCGAGTCCACCGATACCCCGTGTTCCTTGGCTGCCTGCTCCATATAACCCTGCACCGGGGCGCCCCACATCCAGCCCATGAAGGTGCTGTTGACGCGGATGTTATATGGCCCCAGCTCAAGAGCCAGGTAGGCGCTGGCGGTACGCAGCGCGCCTTTGGAGGTAGCATAGCCAGCTTGGCTGGCGATGGGTTTGCGGGTGACCTGGCTATTGATCATGACAATGCTGCCGCCGCCCTGTTTTTTCATCTGAGGAACGACAGCAAAGGTCATATTGAGCGTGCCGAAGAGGTTGATCTCCATCGTCTGGTGCCAGTCAGCGGCGTCGTATTTTTCCAGGGGGTCGAGCTTGCCACCGGTATAGGCGCTGTTGAATAGCGCATCGATGCGACCGAAACGCTCGATCGTCTGTTGTGCCAGGTTATCGCATTGCTCACGAACGGTGATATCGGTGGGCACCTTGAGGATGGGCGTATCCAATCCCGCTGCGCGAATAGCTGCTTCGGCCTCGTCCAGCTTGGACGCAGTGCGGGCCGAAATGGCCAGGCCCGCCACTCCTTCCTGTGCCGCCAATACCGCAAGCTTGATACCCAGGCCGGGGCCGATACCCGAGATGATGACGATCTTGTCTTTCAGCAACATTCTGGTTTCTCCTGTTCTTGTTTTGATGATTGATGCTGATCAGTTGGTTTCGATAAAGCGCTCGCGATATTCCTTGAAGTCCTCCTTGAGGGACTGTTCGGTAAAGCCGAACTGCTCTGGTGTGTAGCGATGCGGTGCACGGTTTTCCCGGCGATTGTCCTCGCGCCACTTCTCCATGCTCTGGCGGGCGGTTTCGGTCAGCGGGAGGTCAAGGAATTCATACACCTGCTCCACCACCGCCATGGGCTGGCTGACCGTGTCCCGATACCAGACGTCATGGAACTGGGCGGGGAACTCTTCGCGAACCCGCATGGTGCGTTGGATGGCGGTGCGCCATTTGGGGCCCATTTCATTGCCCACGGTGGCCCCATCAGCTTCGTCACTGGCCAATTTGCGCAGGGCGAGCTGGAAACTGCACATCGACGGAATGGTCTCTACCGGGTCGCGGTGCGTCTGGATAATCTGCGCATCCGGGAACACTTTCAGCAACAGGTCCGGATAATGAAGGTGGTGGGGGGCCTTGAGCACCCACCGCTGACCTTCGGTCTGGCCCTTGCGCTGCTTCTGCCATTGGAGAAACTGCAGGGCGGTTTTCAGGTATTCATAACCTGGGGTCTGGTCGTTTGTTTCTTCCCAGCGCTGGAAGGACGGAACGCTGGCCAGGAACAGCGGCATGGTGCTGTAGAAACAATGCTCCAGTAACAGAATTTCCTCGTCCGCGCCGGTGGCGGTGAAGGGATGCATGGCTGCCAGATCAGGTACTGCCTTCATATAGGCTTCGACTTCAGCTTCCGCGGCAGGAATACGTGGGTCCGGACCGTCAAAATCCCAACCCGGGAAGGGGGAGGGGAAGCGCACTTCATACCAGTAGGCGGCGAAGAAGCGCCGGTCGTTAGCGAGGATGCGGTGCAACATGGTGGTGCCGGTGCGGGGGAAGCCAACGATGACAACGGGGTTGGTTATCTCGATATCGCGAATTTCGGGATAACGGGCCAGATAGTCCTGCATACGCAGCCGCGCAGCCAGACTGCCTACCAGCCGCTGGCGTTGGGTCAGGCGGCCGGCGGGAGACAACTTCGACTCCTTGTCCAGCGAATCCGTAAGGATGCGCAGCGGTTCGCGGAACAGTTCGTCGCCGAAATTGTCGAGACCGGTTTCGCGCTTGGCTTCCTCGATCAGGGAGTCGGGATCCAGCGAGACATGTGGGGTTTGGTCCATGATGCTCTCCATGAGATTTATATACCTTGCCAGTGTGTGAGCCCATCCCTGCAAGGGCATCGTCCGAAACGACTAGCGTGGACAAGGGCTGATCGGCACCGGATAGTCTCGGTGGACGATGCTGGGACCGACATGAAAATCAACCATGACCGACAGTATGCGACTGAGGCAAGATCATGGATCAGACTACCCTTGAACAACGCGTGGAACGCTTGGAGTCGATCGAGGCGATTCGTCAACTGGCGGGGAAATATTCTCTGTCACTGGATATGCGTGACCTGGATGCTCACGTCAGTCTGTTCGCTCCGGACATCCGGGTCGGCGGCGGCAAGACCGGGCGGGGCCACCTCAAGAGCTGGGTGGACGACACTCTGCGGCATCAGTTCACCGGTACCTCGCATCACCTAGGGCAGCACATCATCGAGTTTATCGATGTGGATAATGCCATTGGGGTGGTGTACTCGAAGAATGAGCATGAAACCGGTGATGAATGGGTGATCATGCAGATGCTGTACTGGGATGACTATCAGCGTATTGATGGCCAGTGGTTCTTCCGGCGCCGCCTGCCTTGCTACTGGTACGCCACGGATCTGAACAAGCCGCCGGTGGGCGATAAAAAGATGCGCTGGCCGGGGAGCGAGCCCTACGACGGCTCCTTCCATGCACTCTTCCCTTCATGGGATAAATTCTGGACCAATGTGCCTGATCGCGAAGCTCTGCCGCAGGTAGCTGAGCCGGTGCGGATGGAGCATTTTCTGCGGCATATGCGGGCTGACAGCCCTACCCCGAAAATCCGGGTTCGATGAGGCAGCAGCCGGGGGAGCAGCGGATATTTATGCTTGCACTTCCGGGGTATCCGGCTTATTCCGCATGCCGGTGGGGAGCAGGTGTTCGAGCCGGTAATGACTGGGAGGGGAGCCTGTCCAGCCCATAAAGGCCCGGCGAAACGCCGTTTCGTTGCTGAACCCCAGCTGCTCGGCGATCCGGCTGATGGACCAGTCCGTCGCGCGCAGGTAGTGGAGCGCCGAAGCAAACAGGCATTGCCGGCGCAGATCCTGATAGCTGGAACCTTCTGCCTTCAAGCGCCGACGCAGGGTCGCGGAACTCAGATGCAAGGTCCCGGCGATTGCATCCAGGCTGGGCCACTCGCGCCCATGGGCCGCAGCGGCTTCCAGAAAGAATCTGACCTGCTGCGTTACCGACACCACTGTGGTAGGCCTGACTACCAGGCGGAAGGGGAAATCCACCAGAAACGCGGCCAATTCGGCGGGTTGGCGAATCACCGGGCGCTCCAACAGCTCCGCGCTGAAGCTAAAACCGTAGGTAGGTTGCCCTACGATCACAGGGGCATTGAACAGGCTGAGAAAGGGCACCGCATCTGAACGCTCAGGGTGGGCGATGAACGCCTGCTGTGGGGCAAGGGATTCACCGATCAGCCAGGAAAACAGCTGCAGATAACAGAACAGACCGGTCAGATCGATAATGCACGCTGCTGAGCTTCGCTTCGGACGCAACGAGTCCATATGGAAGGTCGCCGATGAACCGGTTACCTGCAGACTCAGTCGCCCAGCCCGGGGCAACAGCATGGCGCAGAAATCCGCGGCGCAGAGAATTGCCGTCCTGAGGGTGCTGCAGCTCATCAGGCAGCGGCACATGAGATCCACTTCCTGTTTACGCATTGGTGGATGGCCTTGGCCGTGAGCGATCTGTGCGTCCAGCTGCTCAATGGCCTGCCGGTACAGTTTGACGAAGCTGGACGCCGGTACGGGTTGCGTGTCTTCAGCCTGTTCTGGCAACGATAGGTTATTCCGCTGCAGCTCTTCCAGTAATCGGTTGCTCAGCCCGAGCGGTGGATGCAGGACGGGAGGGGAAATGGACGTCATCATCGGACCCTTTGAGCGCAATTGTAGCGGTGGATGAGTGTGTCGGTAGCGGTAGCTACCCCGGTGCGGTGCTCTAATGACCCGGTGTATTCAACAACAATAACGACACAGACACCTGTAGAGGGTCAAGCATGATCCACATTCTGGATGAAATCATTCTGGAGCCGGAGCACATTCCAAGCGTGCTCAGCGGGCTTGAAAGAGGCTATCTGCCGAAGGCCGGAGAACGCGGACTTACCCTGTTGCAACGTTGGGTTTCCCCGCCGGTCGCGGTACCGGGGGAGCTGAACCGATTATGGCTGTTATGGCAGGTGCCGGATGTATGGGGCTATTACGGTATGCGCTCGAGCGCGGGCCCGGAGGTGATGGAGTTCTGGTCTACGGTGGATAGTCTGTGCCAGCAGCGTCATCGCCATGTGCTGGGCAACGCTGAGCAACCGATACACGGGCCGGAGGCTGCTGACCATGTGGTATGAAACTGCACAGTTATACCTTCATCCGGATACAGCGGTGGACGAAAGCCTGCTTCAGCGCACTCTGCTGACGCTACCGGGGCTGCAGCATCTGAACCTGAGTCGGAACCTGGAAGGCAGCTGGTGGGCCGGTGACTTCACCCTGGACCTGACGCTCGCTGAGGCGCTGGCTCAGGATGAGTTGTCTGACCGTCTGGCTCAGTTGCCGGGTGTTGCCCGTCTGGACCGGGTGGCCTATCGCAGACTGGGTGGAGGTGAGCGCGAGCCGGGGCTAAAAGACGGTATCTGGCGCACCCTGCTTTTGCGCGCTCGCCCCGGGCAGGATCCGGCGCTGATAGCCGAGCTGGAGCGGGACCTGCTGCGTATGCCGGATTACATGCCGGGCATTCGTAACTGGCAACTGTCCCGAGTCTGCTCCGACAGCAGCTGGACGCATGTCTGGCAGCAGGAATACAGCCGTCTGGAAGATCTGCAGGGCGAGTATCTTACTCATCCCTATCACTGGGGTTGGGTTGATCGCTGGTTCGATCCCGAGTTTGCCGAATGGACAGTGGATGCCATTTCCCATGCCTTCTGTCCTCTGCAAGAGAGTCTGTTGAGCCATCCTCTGGCCCCCATCCATATCCAGCGTTAGGAGCATTTCATGTCCCACAGGTCACAGAAGCTCCAGGGCAAGGTTGCTCTGGTTACCGGAGCCAGTCGCGGTATTGGCCGGGCGATTGCCCAACGTTTTGCTGCTGAAGGGGCAACGGTGGTTGTCAGTGCGCGCAGCCTGCAGCAGACAGCCAGTGTGCCCGGGACCCTGGCTGAAACCGTCGAGCTGATTACCCGGGCCGGGGGGAGGGCGATTCCCCTGGCCGCAGATCTGGAGGTAGCCGCCGAACGCGATCAGTTGGTTGCGCAAGCCGTTGCCGCCGCCGGCGGGCTGGATATCCTGGTCAACAACGCCGGCTATGCTGAGTACGAATGTATCGAAAACATGCCGCTGGGCATGTTCGAGCGCACCCTGGATCATTACCTGCGCATTCCTTTCCTGTTGAGTCAGGCTGCCATTCCAGGAATGCGGGACCGGGGCGCCGGCTGGATTCTCAATCTCGGATCGGTTACTGCACTGCCACCCTTGCAGCCATACAATGATTTCGACGCTTCGGGCGGGGTGACTGTCTATTCCGCCGCCAAAGCAGCCATCAACCGCTTTACCCAGGGGCTGGCCGCCGAACTGCTGAAGGACAACATTGCAGTAAACTCGGTGGGCCCCAGCACTGCCATCAGTACCCCAGGTGGTAGCCGCTATATTCCCGCTGACTTTCCCACCGAGCCGGTGGAATACCTGGTCGAGACGGCGTTGGCCCTGTGCACGTTGCCGCCCCGCGAGCGCACCGGGTTGGTAACCCATAGCCTGCATTTCCCGTTGGCGTATCAACTACCGGTTTTCAGTCTCGATGGCAGCGAACAGCTACCTGCCCCCGAGATTCCCGCTTGGGCGCATCCCGGTATTGCAGCGGAGGGTAGATGATGCAGAAACTACTCGACAAGGTAGCCGTCGTCGCCGGCGGCGGAGCCGGGATAGGTGCGGTTACCGTCAGGCACCTGGCCAGAGAAGGGGCAGCGGTTGTCATAGGGGACCTGGACGGCGCCAGAGCGGAGAGTCTTGCCGCAGCGATCCGCGCAGAGGGCGGCAGAGCCGAGGGAGTGCAATGCGATATCAGCGAGGATGCATCGGTGGCGGCGCTGGTCAAGGCGGCGGTGGACCGTTTCGGCGGTCTTAACCTGATGCATGTGAATGCCGCGGACATGCGCTCATTGCTGGAGGACACCAGTGCGGTGGATGTGCCACTGGAGATCTTCGACCGGACCATGGCGGTCAACTTGCGAGGCCATTTTCTCTGCACACGTCATGCCGTGCCAGCGCTGCTCGAGCGAGGTGGTGGCGCCATTGTCTATACCAGTTCGGCTGCTGCCTTCATGGGTGAGCCGGAGCGAGTCTGCTATGCGGTCAGCAAGAGCGGCATTCACGCGCTGATGCGCCATGTGGCTTCGGCCTGGGGCAAGCAAGGTATTCGCGCGAATGTTATCGCCCCGGGGTTCGTTATTACCGACGACAATCGGCACATGATGAGCGAGGAGTTCAAGGATCAGGTCCTGGCCATCACTCGTAGCCCGCGTCTGGGCGAGCCGGATGATATCTCCGCTGCGGTTGTCTACCTGGCCTCCCGGGAAGGGGAGTGGATCAATGGTCAGGTACTCGGTATCGACGGTGGCGTCCTGTTGCGCTGATCCATCTGGGAGAGTGTTTATGCGTGCTGTAGTGATGAATCGTCTGGGAAATTCGCAGGTACTGGACCTGGTGACGGTGGGCAAACCGGTACCTGGGCCGGAAGAGGTGCTGATTCGCGTGCATTATGCCGGAGTCAATCCGGCGGACTGGAAGTGCCGGGAGGGTGCGCTCAGTTCGTTCTTTACTTACGAGTTTCCCTTTGTCCTCGGGTTTGATCTGTCCGGCATTGTGGAGTCGGTTGGCGAGCAGGTAACGGGCTTTCAGCCGGGAGACAGGGTATTCGCCCAGAGCGATGTGGGAATGGGTAAGTGGGGGAGCTACGCGGAGTATGCCAGGGTGTCGCAGGGGGCGGTGGTGAGGATGCCGGACAGCCTCGGCTTTGCCGAAGCCGCTGCAGTACCGACCCCAGCGCTCGCGGCCTGGGCGGGATTATTTGACGACGGTGGACTCGGGACTGGGCAGACGGTGCTGATACACGGAGGGGCAGGTGCCGTAGGTGTGTTCGCCATCCAATTCGCCAAAACAGTGGGTGCTCGGGTAGCGGTGACCTGCAGTGGGCCGAATCGGGAGTATCTGCATGCTCTTGGGTGCGATTACAGCATCGACTATCAGCAACAGGATATTGCTGCGGAACTGCGTGATTGGGCGCCAGAAGGCGTGGATATGGTGCTCGACTGCGTAGGCTGTGGAACCTTGCCTGACGCGTTGGATATGTTGCGCCCCGAAGGCGTGCTGGTGGCCATCCTGACTCTGGTTGCGGGAGATCCGGGCCCGGATATGACTGCCGCTGAACGGCGAGGGCTACGCACCGCGCTCACCTACAGCAAATTGCCCAGCGGCCCGGCACTAGCGGAAGTGGCCGAGTTGCTGGCGGCGGGGCGAGTGCGGCCACCCAGAATCGATATTCTCCCACTGGAAGAGGTGCGCAATGCGCTTGATCTGCTGCAGAGCGGTAAGGCAAAGCGCAAGTTGGTGTTGGCGGTGCGCGCAGAGGCTGATCTCGGGAGCGAGCAGCCAACGGATTGATGGAGGGCGTGGCGTTGTTCGCCAACCCTAGTCCACTTTGACGATGAGCCCCCCGGGAGTGCTCCTGATAATAAAAAATAGCCGCGCATAAGGGCGCAGCGGAAAGTCTCTGGAGGACCAAAAGATGGGTGTCACTC
The DNA here is from genome assembly GCA_037621305.1 of Pseudomonas sp. GTDB lineage: Bacteria > Pseudomonadota > Gammaproteobacteria > Pseudomonadales > Pseudomonadaceae > Halopseudomonas. Next base: position 1,226 of record JASJKW010000016.1, on the reverse strand, counting down.
GCGAAAGAAGTGAAAAAGAACGCGAATTGCTGGAAAGCGCGCGACGAATGATCCCGGCGCTGAGGGCGCGTGCTGAACAGGCCGACCGTGATCAGAAGATACCGGTTGAGACTATCGCCGATATGGTGGAAGCAGGACTATTTCGGGCTATGCAGCCGAAACGCTTTGGCGGTTTCGAACTGGATCCGCGCGGCTTTTTTGAGATTCAGATGGCTTTGGGCGAAGGCTGCATGTCCACCGCATGGATCTACGGGGTAATGGGTGTGCACCCTTGGCAGCTGGCACGCTTTGATGTGCAGGCCCAGGAAGACGTCTGGGGCAGTAACCCGGACACGCTGGTCTGTTCGACTTACATGCCGGTGGCGAAGGTGGTGCCGGTCGAAGGTGGTTACGAGATAAGCGGTCGCTGGGGGTTCTCCAGTGGCAGCGAGCACTGCAGCTGGGCCTTGCTCGGTGGCATCATCCCGCCGGATGCCAATGGCGAGGGGGTCGAGCATGGTACTTTCCTGGTACCCGCCACCGATTACCGCATCGAGCGCAACTGGGATGTGATGGGACTGCGTGGTACCGGTAGTCACGATATTGTCATTGAAAAAGCCTTCGTGCCTTTCCATCGCGTGCAGCGCACTAACAATACCGCGATAGAAGCGACTCCGGGCCGTCTGGTCAACACCGCCCCACTGTTTGCTATTCCCTTTGCTCAGGTTTTCGCCCGCGCAGTCTCCACCTCCTGTCTGGGTGCCCTGCAGGGGGCTATCAATGTGTTCTGCGATAACGCCAAACAGCACGTGGGCAAGCATGGCGGCAAGACTGCGGAAGACCCACTGGCCCAGGAAGTGGTAGCTGATGCAATTCTCACCCTTGATCAACTCAATCTGGTGCTGGAGCGCAACTTCGAAGACCTGATGCAGCTGGCCAAGCGCAACGAGTTCCCCGATGTGGAGACCCGCTTGCTGTACCGCTATCAGTCAGCCCATGTCACCAACATCTGCGCGGATAAAGCGGATCAGTTGCTGCGTTGCATGGCCGCGTCGGGCCTGTACAACACCAACCCGGTGGCACGGATCTTCCGTGATCTGCACCAGGCCCGGGGCCATATCTCCAACAACGTGGCCGCCTACGGCCGTACCTATGGTGCGGTTCAGCTGGGACTGCCCAACCCTGATCCCTACGTCTGATCCTCTATTCACTTACAGACGTCATATAACAGGCCGGATGCTCTCCGG
>JASJKW010000015.1:0-4469 GCA_037621305.1 Pseudomonas sp. | reverse complement strand
TTGGTGTTGCTGAACTGTTGCATATTGATCAGCCCCAACAATATGGCGGAGATTGCTGAAAGGTCGATGAGGCCATTCTGGCTGAAGAAGGGCGCGCTGAAATACAGACCGGACAGCAGCGCTGCCAGGCCGACGATCAAGTGAAGGTAACGGATACTGTTCAAAACGATTCATCCTGTTGCAACTGTGGCTATGACGGAACCGGCGGTAGTTGTGTTATGGCCGGGTGCGCACTCTAACCTGAAAACGTTGCGGTCACAAAGAGGATGAAGGGGTAAAGCGGGGGCGGAAGATGATCCGCCCCGCAAGAGATTACTTTTCCAACAGACTGCGCAGCATCCATGCCGTTTTTTCATGGGCCTGCATGCGCTGGGTCAGCAAGTCAGCACTGGGCTCGTCGCTGGCTTTCTCGCATGCTGGGAAGGCCTCGCGGGCGGTGCGGGCACAGGTTTCATGAGCTTCTACCAACAGGCGGATCATGTCGGTCGCATCCGGCACGCCGTCTTCTTCCTTGATCGAACTCAGTTTGGCAAATGCCTTATAGGTGCCAGGTGCGGGAAAGCCCAGGGTGCGGATGCGCTCGGCAATCTCGTCGACGGCTGCCGCCAGTTCGGTGTACTGGCCTTCAAACATGGTGTGCAGCGTCTGGAACATCGGACCCTTGACGTTCCAATGGAAGTTATGAGTTTTCAGATACAGGGTATAGGTGTCCGCCAGCAGGTGGGACAGGCCTTCGGCAATTTGCTCTCGATCTTTCTGGCTGATACCGATATCAATCTTCATTTTTATCTCCAGGGTTGCAGCGAAAAATGTTCAATCAGTATATGCCGTAGCGGGTCTTGCTCAAGTCTTGTTTGCCAATCCTCGGCATTGGCGCGGGCTATGAAGAGTGTTGCACCGGCAATGCTCGCCTGAGGTGGGTCACTTCGGGTATATTATGGCGCTTTTATCTATCCGCGCTGACGCATGGGCCAAGCCGCTTGGCCAGGACGCAGCCGCTCTGTCGACAACAGGATTCCACACCATGATGCGTACCCACTATTGCGGCCAGTTGAACGAAACACTGGCGGACCAGGAAATCACACTCTGCGGCTGGGTCCATCGCCGCCGCGACCATGGTGGCGTGATCTTTCTGGATATCCGTGATCGTGAAGGTCTGGCCCAGGTGGTGTTCGATCCGGATCGGGAAGACACTTTCGCGCTGGCCGACCGGGTGCGCAGCGAGTTCGTGGTCAAGGTACGTGGCAAGGTGCGTCCGCGTCCGGCCGGTGCGGTCAACCCGAACATGGCGTCTGGTGCGATTGAGGTGCTCGGTTACGAACTGGAAGTGCTGAACCAGGCCGATACTCCGCCGTTCCCGCTGGACGAATACTCCGATGTCGGCGAAGAAACCCGTCTGCGTTATCGCTTCATCGATCTGCGCCGTCCGGAAATGGCCGCCAAGCTGAAGTTGCGCTCGCGCATTACCAGCAGCATCCGCCGCTACCTGGATGACAACGGTTTCCTCGACGTGGAAACGCCGATCCTGACCCGCGCTACGCCAGAGGGTGCCCGTGATTACCTGGTGCCGAGCCGCACCCATCCCGGCAACTTCTTTGCGCTGCCGCAATCCCCGCAGCTGTTCAAGCAGCTGCTGATGGTGGCGGGCTTCGACCGTTACTACCAGATCGCCAAGTGCTTCCGCGACGAAGATCTGCGCGCTGATCGTCAGCCAGAATTCACCCAGATCGATATCGAGACCAGCTTCCTCGACGAGCAGGACATCATGGGCCTGACCGAGGGCATGATCCGCGGTCTGTTCAAGGAAGTGCTGGATGTGGATCTGGGCGACTTCCCGCACATGACCTTCGAAGAGGCTCAGCGCCGCTACGGTTCGGACAAGCCGGATCTGCGCAACCCGCTGGAGCTGGTGGACGTGGCTGACCAGTTGACCGAGGTCGACTTCAAGGTGTTCAGTGGCCCGGCCAAGGATCCCAAGGGGCGCGTTGCCGCGCTGCGCGTTCCTGGTGGCGCCGCCATGCCACGCAAGCAGATCGACGATTACACCAAGTTCGTTGGCATCTACGGTGCCAAGGGGCTGGCCTATATCAAGGTCAATGAGCGCGCCAAAGGTGTTGAAGGTCTGCAGTCGCCGATCGTCAAATTCATCCCCGAGGACAACCTCAATGTGATCCTCGACCGCGTCGGCGCGGTGGATGGGGATATCGTGTTCTTTGGCGCGGATCAGGCGAGAATTGTTTCCGAAGCGCTGGGCGCATTGCGCATCCGTCTGGGTCATGACCTGAATCTGCTGACCTGTGAATGGGCTCCGTTGTGGGTAGTCGACTTCCCGATGTTCGAAGAGAACGATGACGGCAGCCTCAGTGCACTGCACCACCCGTTCACCGCACCCAAATGCTCACCCGAAGAGTTGCAGGCCAATCCGGCCACGGCGCTTTCGCGCGCCTACGACATGGTGCTCAACGGCACTGAACTGGGTGGCGGTTCCATCCGTATCCACCGCAAGGAAATGCAGCAGGTGGTGTTCGACATTCTCGGCATCAGCGCCGAGGAGCAGCAGGAGAAGTTCGGCTTCCTGCTCGACGCGTTGAAGTACGGTGCGCCGCCGCACGGTGGTCTGGCCTTCGGTCTGGACCGTCTGGTCATGCTGGTGACTGGTGCGCAGTCGATCCGCGAAGTGATTGCCTTCCCGAAAACCCAGAGTGCTGCCTGTGTCATGACCCAGGCGCCGGGCGCGGTGGATGCCAAGGCGCTGCGCGAGCTGAGCATTCGTCTTCGCGAGCAGCCCAAGGTCGAGTAAGCCGCTCGCTGGGTTACTTTACTGTAGGAGGCGCGCCTCGCGGCGACGGCGTGCGCAGCGCGCCCGGGGTGTAGTGGCCGCTCTGTGTCGCTGATATTAGCTGGCCTGGGGCCGGTGTCGCGCGCGGGCGGCCCTCCTGCAGTGTGGGGGCCCGCTGGGAGATGTTTGATAAGAGCGCTTTTCAATACAGATGTTGTAGCAAGTACGGAGGTTTCAATGGCTGGTCATTCCAAGTGGGCCAATATCAAGCACCGCAAGGCTGCGCAGGACGCCAAGCGCGGCAAGGTTTTTACCAAGCTGATCCGTGAGCTGACGGTGGCGGCCAAACTCGGCGGCCCGATACCGGCGGATAACCCGCGGTTGCGTGCAGCGGTGGACAAGGCGCTGACCGCGAACATGACCCGCGATACCATCGACCGGGCTATCGCCCGTGGTGCTGGCAGCAATGATGCCGACAACATGGAAGAGCTGACCTATGAGGGTTACGGTGCCGGCGGGGTGGCGGTATTGGTTGAGGTGATGACGGATAATCGCAACCGTACCGTGGCCGAAGTGCGCCATGCTTTCAACAAGAGTGGCGGTAATCTCGGCACTGATGGCTCGGTCGCTTACCTGTTCACCCGGCGTGGCCAGATCAGCTACGCACCGGGCGCTGACGAAGAAGCCCTGATGGAAGCTGCACTGGAGGCCGGCGCGGAAGATATCCTCAACAATGACGACGGTTCCATCGATGTATTGACCGCTTTCGAAGAGTTCGGTGTGGTCAAGGATGCGCTGGATGCGGCGGGCTTTTCCAGCGAGGCCGCAGAGATCAGCATGATTCCTGCTACCACGACATCACTGGATCTGGACACGGCGCAGAAGGTCATTCAGCTGATTGATATGCTGGAAGACCTGGATGACGTGCAGAACGTCTACTCCAATGCGGATATTCCGGATGACGTGCTGGAGCAAATGGAGTGACCGACGTCGTCGGCACCACCTGCAAGAGGGAAGGGGAGGCATGGCCTCCCTTTTTTATGCCCCCTATGGAGGGTTGAGCGCATGGCACTGATTCTCGGTATAGATCCCGGCTCGCGGATTACCGGCTTCGGTATTGTTCGTGAGGGGCGCGATGGGTGTGAGTACGTCACGTCCGGCTGCATTCGCCTGGGTGATGGGCCCTTTCCGGAACGCCTGAAGCAGATCTTCGAGAACCTCAGCGAACTGATCGGCAAGTATCAGCCGCAGGTGCTGAGCATCGAGCAGGTATTCATGGCGCGCAACCCCGACTCCGCGCTCAAATTGGGGCAGGCGCGTGGTGCCGCCATCGTCGCCGCCGTGAACGCTGGGCTGGAGGTGCATGAATACAGTGCCCGCCAGGTAAAGCAGGCGGTGGTGGGGACTGGCGCTGCGGATAAGACCCAGGTGCAGCATATGGTCACTCAGCTGCTCGGCCTGTCCGGTACGCCGCAGGCCGATGCCGCCGATGCGCTGGCGATAGCCCTGTGTCATGCTCACTCAATAGGATTGAAGGAGCAGGTGGGTGGCGGACTTTTGGGATTGCGTAACGGTCGCATGCGACGACGCTGAAGGGAGTAGAGATAGATGATAGGTCGACTCACAGGTATTTTGTTGGAAAAACAACCGCCGCAGATCCTGTTGGATGTGAACGGTGTGGGCTACGAGG
>JASJKW010000014.1:0-4300 GCA_037621305.1 Pseudomonas sp. | reverse complement strand
CGGTCATGGGCAGCCCAGCCATCAGACCAATCTGCGTTTTCTCCGGGTGAGCCAGGCTGTTGATCAGCCGGCTCAGCTCATACTCCAGCAAGCCTTCCTGCTCCAGAGCGAAGAAAGGAATGGTTTCACGCTGGGCCAGCTGATTGGTCCCGGCCAGCCCGAAGTACAACTGATCACCACTCTGGGTCAGCGGTACAGCTTGCAGGCCGAACTCGGCAGCCCGATCCTCGGCTTCGGAGAAGGGTTGCGGATCAATGATCTGCAGCTTCAGCTTGCCGTCGGCTACGCGCTCGTACTCACGGAGCATTTCCTCCACCCGGCGGGCGTAATTGCGCAGCACGACCATGTCCTTGCTGGCACGGTCAGAGAAGAAGAAATACAGGGTTATCGGCTCATCCAGCTCTTCCAGAATGTCCCGCGTACCATCGGAAATGGTGAACAGCTTCTGTTCGGTCAGATCAAGCCGGGCACCCGGCAATAACACGCCGGTGGCCATATTGAAGGCGATGAAGGCCAGCAGCAGTACCAGCAGGCCGGTACCTGAATACATCAATCGTTTCATTGTTGTTCTCCCTTGCCTCAATCGGCCTTCTTGAGGTCGATGACAATCGCGGTGGCAAACAGCCAGACGGCCATCAGCGATATGAAATACAGCAGGTCACGCAGATCCAGCACGCCCTTGCTGATGGCATCGAAGCGAATCAGAAAGCTGAGCGAGGCAATCGCATCCAGCAGCCACTGAGAGGCCCAACCGGTGAACAGGTCCAGTACCAGCGGGAAGCCACTGACAATGAACACGAAACAGGCCACCACGCTGAGAATGAAAGCGATCACCTGATTCTTGGTCAGTGCCGACATGCACGAGCCAATCGCCAGATAGCCGCCAGCCAGCAGCCAGCTCCCCAGATACCCGGTGAAGATCGCCCCGTTATCCGGCGAACCCAGGTAATTGACCGTAATGATGATCGGGAATGTCAGCAGCAGGGCGATACCGATGAATACCCAAGCCGCGAGAAACTTGCCCAACACCATGTCGGTACGCGACACCGGCAGCGTCATCAGCAACTCGATGGTCCCGGACTTGCGCTCCTCAGCCCACAACCGCATAGCCACTGCAGGTACCAGAAACAGGTAGAGCCAGGGATGGAAGTTGAAGAACGGGATCAGATCCGCCTGCCCGCCTTCATAGAAGCCGCCCAGGTAAAAAGTGAATACCGCGGACAGCACCAGAAAGATCACGATGAAGATATACGCCAGCGGAGTGGCAAAGTAGCTGCCCAGCTCACGCTTGAAGATTACGCCAAGACTTTTCATGCGGTTTCCTCCGCAGTCAGACGGCGGAAGACATCATCCAGACGTCCACGCTCGACCGACAATTCCTTCACTTGCCACTGTTGCTGGCGGGCATATTCACCCACCGCCGGAAAGATCACCGCGCCCGGCTCGGCAATCACCGTCAGTTGATGCCCGTCACGCTCGGCTTCGATTGCCTTCACGCCCGGCAGCGCCAACAACGGTTGACTATCCACCGGCTGCTGCAGCTGCACCGTCACCGCCTGGTGGTACAGGGAGCGAGCTTCCAGCTCTTCGGGAGTGCCATCGGCAAGCAGACGGCCACGGGAAATCACCACCGCACGGCTGCACACCGCACTGACCTCTTCGAGAATATGCGTGGAGATGACCACTATCTTGTTGCTGCCGCTGGCCAGCTGCTGAATCAGGTTACGCACCTGATGTTTCTGGTTCGGGTCCAGACCGTCGGTGGGCTCATCGAGGATCAGCACCTGCGGATCATGCAGAATGGCCTGGGCCAGACCGACCCGACGCTTGAAGCCCTTGGACAGCGTATCGATGGTCTGCCCGAGCACCGCTTGCAACTCGACCTGCTCGACCGCGCGCGCCACGTGGCGCTGCTTGTCGGCGCCGCGCAAACCGCGCACCTCAGCAATGAATTCGAGAAACCCTTTCACCCGCATATCGCCGTAACAGGGCGCGCCTTCGGGCAGGTAGCCCATCTGCTGCTGGGCCTGAAGAATCTGCGTGCGGATATCGAAACCGCAGACCGAGGCGCTGCCGCCATCCGGCGTCAGAAAGCCGGTAAGCATCTTCATGGTAGTGGACTTGCCGGCGCCATTGGGCCCAAGAAATCCAAGTACTTCCCCCGGTTTTACCTCAAAGGACAAATTGTCCACGGCGACGTGGTCGCCAAAGCGTTTGGTCAGGCTGTTTATCTTTATCATGGCCTCTTCCATTTCCCCAGAATACTGGCGCACCGCAATCAGGCGTGCACCGCAAAGCGCAAGGATACATTGATTACCATCGCACGGGGAAAGGACAATTCAGTCATCTGGATGTTCCGCAAATACAGTCTCATCACCCGAGCGAGTCGACCGCCCGCCGAGCCGGCAATCCATCATTGGCAACCCGGATTACCCCACTGAATGTAACAAGGTATTAAAAGGCGGTAGAATCGCCCATCAGCCGTCAAGTGTCACTTTAGAGACCATCCATGTCATCAGCCAATTCCTCCCTGTTCAGCCGTCTGCGCTTTGGTCTGATGCGCCGTCTGTTGTATCTTTGGGCCCGTTCGGAAAGCATCGGCGACCCGCTGACCAAAATAGCCCCGGACAACCCCGCGCCCATTCTCTATGTGTTGCCCGGCCGCTCCTTCTCCGATCTGCTGGTGCTGGACCGCGAATGCACCCGGATCGGGCTGCCCCGCCCTATCATGCCCCCGACCGGCACGTTCAAAGAGGATCTCGCGTTCTTTCATCTCACCAGCGAACTGGCCTGGAGCGGACGTCCAGACCCCCGAAAACGCTCCCCGCGGTTGCTGCGCGCGCTCACCGCCGTGGAGTTGCAGATAACGCCGGATGTGAAGGTAGTGCCAGTCAGTGTGTTCTGGGGACAATCGCCGGATGCCGAATCCTCCCCTTTGAAGCTGTTGTTCGCACATAACTGGGGCGTCGGCGGCAAGCTGCGCAAATTCTTTGCAATCCTGCTGCACGGTCGCAAGATCCGCGTCAGCTTCGGCCAACCGCTGTCGCTGCGCGAACTGACTGACGAAAACCTCGGGCACAGCCGTAACCTGCGCAAGGTCAGCCGTCTGCTGCGAGTGCATTTCAAACAGCAGCGCGGCGCTGTGGTCGGCCCCGACCTGTCCCATCGCCGCACCCTGCTGAAAGGCCTCATGCATGGCCCGCAGGTACGCGCGGCCATCACCCGTGAAGCATCCGAGCAGAATATAACCGAAGAGCGCGCCCGCAAACGCGCCGCGCGCTATGCCGACGAGATTGCCTCGGACTTCACCTACACCATCATCCGGTTTCTCGAAGTCATTCTTTCCTGGTTCTGGAACAAACTGTACGACGGGGTCAAGGTCAACAATCTGGACAACGTCCAGGACATTGCCCGTGGCAACGAGATCATCTACGTGCCCTGCCACCGCAGCCATATCGACTACCTGCTGCTGTCCTACCTGCTGTTTCGCAACAGCCTGACGCCGCCGCATATTGCCGCCGGTATCAACCTGAATATGCCGGTGGTGGGCAGTATCCTGCGCCGTGGCGGCGCCTTCTTCATGCGCCGCAGTTTCCGAGGCAATCAGCTGTATACCGCGGTGTTCAATGAGTACCTACATACCCTGTTCAGCCGCGGTTTTCCGGTCGAGTATTTCATTGAGGGGGGACGCTCGCGTACCGGACGACTGCTTGATCCAAAGACCGGCATGCTGGCAATCACCCTGCGCAGCTACCTGCGCTCGTCCCGGCGGCCCATCGTGTTCATGCCGGTCTACATCGGCTATGAGCGCGTACTGGAAGGTCGTACCTATCTCGGCGAACTGCGCGGTAAGGAAAAGAAGAAGGAGTCCTTCTTCGACATGTTCCGGGTATTGTCGGCGCTGAAGCTGCGGTTCGGTGAAGTGGCGGTGAACTTCGGCACACCGGTGGCACTGAACACATTCCTCGATGAGCAGCAGCCCGAATGGCGTAACCAACTCGGTGGGCCGGAATTCAAACCGGACTGGCTACCTGAAGCAACCCGGCAGCTGGCCCGCACGCTGGGCGGCGCAATCAATGCTGCCGCTGATGCCAATCCAGTCAACCTGGTTGCCCTGGCCATGCTGTCGACCCGGCGCATGGCACTGGATGAAACGACCCTGGCCAGGACCCTGGATACCTTCACCGGACTACTGAACGACGTGCCCTACAGCGACGATACCACCCTGCCAGCGCTGGACGGCGCCGAGCAGATCCGTCATGTGGAATCAATGGGGATGATTGGGCGCCAGTCCGATGCG
>JASJKW010000013.1:0-4025 GCA_037621305.1 Pseudomonas sp. | reverse complement strand
GCCTGATGGTGAGCCCATTGAAGCGGGTATGGTTTCGCGGTCGATTGAATCAGCGCAACGTAAAGTTGAAGGCCGTAACTTTGATATTCGTAAGCAGTTGCTGGAATACGACGACGTCGCCAACGAGCAGCGCAAGGTGATCTATACCCAGCGCAACGAGATACTCGCTGCCGAATCAGTGGAGGACACCATCAAGGCCATCCGCGAGGATGTGGTGCAGGGTGCCATCAGCCAGTACATGCCGCCGCAAAGCGTGCCTGAGCAGTGGGATATTGCTGGTCTGGAGACCCATCTGCGTACCGAGTTCGCACTGGATCTGCCGATTCAGCAGTGGCTGGATGAAGACGATACTCTTCATGAAGAGGGTGTGCGTGAGCGGGTGCAGGAAGCGCTGGTCAATGCTTACGCGGAAAAAGAGGCGCTCACCGGGCCGGAAGCGCTGCGTTCCTTCGAGAAACAGATGCTGTTGCGCGTGCTCGACGATCTCTGGAAAGAGCATCTGGCGACCATGGACCATCTGCGCCAGGGCATCCACCTGCGCGGCTATGCCCAGAAGAACCCGAAGCAGGAGTACAAGCGCGAAGCCTTCAACCTGTTCGAAGAAATGCTCGATTCGATCAAGAGCGATACCATCCGCGTACTGAGTCACGTGCAGGTGCGTCGTGAAGATCCGGCCGAGGAAGAAGCGCGTCTGCGTCAGCAGGCTGAAGAACTCGCCAAGCGCATGCAGTTCAAGCACGAAGAGCTGCCTGGTGTCGGTGACGAAGAGCAGGCACAGCCCGCCGAGCCGGCAGCACCAGTACCCAGCACGCCGGTTACCCGTGATGGTCCGAAGATCGGTCGCAACGATCCTTGCCCCTGCGGGTCTGGCCAGAAATACAAGCAATGCCACGGCAAGATCAGCTGAACCGACAGGTGTCAGCGTCAGGTCTCAAGTAGCAGAACGGCAAGTGACTCAAGGGTTGCTTGTCGTTTTTTCATTCAGAACCCTATTTATTATTGGAGTGACATCATGCCCGTCGGACTCGGCCCTCTCCCGACTCTTCACCCGGTCCCAGGTTTTCGTCTTGGTATTGCTTCTGCCGGTATCAAGAAGGCGGGACGTAAGGATGTAGTGGTCATGGAAGCTGCCCCGGCTGCACGAATCGCCGGTGTGTTTACCACCAACGCTTTCTGCGCTGCGCCAGTTACCTTGTGCAAGCAACATCTGGGCAATGCACCGCGTTATCTGTTGGTCAACACCGGCAATGCCAATGCGGGTAGCGGCAAGCCTGGCATGCAGGCCGCACTGACCACCTGTGAGGCGTTGGCGCAGTTGACCAGGGTCGAGCCTGTCCAGATTCTGCCGTTCAGTACTGGCGTCATTGGTGAGGTTCTACCGGCAGACAAGATCATCGCGGTATTGCCGCAGGCATTGGCGGACCTGTCCGAAGGCAATTGGGCTGCGGCGGCCGAAGGCATCATGACCACAGATACCCTGCCCAAGGGGGCCAGTCGGCAGATCGTGCTGAATGGTCAAGCAATCACCATCACCGGCATCTCCAAAGGCGCGGGGATGATCCGTCCGAATATGGCAACCATGCTGGGTTACATTGCGACTGATGCGCGGATGGCGCAGCCGGTGCTGCAGCAGATGCTGAAGCAGGCGGCCGATCTGTCCTTCAACCGCATCACGATCGACGGTGACACCAGCACCAACGATTCTTGCATGCTGATTGCCACCGGGCAGGCGCAGATGGAGGAGATCACTGATCCCGCCAGCAGCGAATACCTACAGCTGGCCGAGGCAGTGAATGCCGTCATGCTGGAGCTGGCCCAGGCGATTGTGCGTGACGGCGAAGGCGCGACCAAGTTCGTTACCGTGCAAGTCAACGGCGGCGGCAATCGCAACGAATGTCTGGATGTAGCCTACGCTGTTGCCCATTCTCCGCTGATCAAGACTGCGCTGTTCGCTTCCGACCCGAACTGGGGACGCATTTTGGCAGCCGTTGGCTATGCCGGGGTCCCGGACCTGGATGTGGAAAGAATCGATGTCTATCTCGATGACGTCTGCATTACTCGCAACGGCGGACGGGCAGCGGAGTACACCGAAGAGCAGGGTGCTCAGGTCATGGCACAGGCCGAGATCACCATCCGCATCGAGCTGGGCCGCGGTGATGTCAGCGAGACCATATGGACCACCGACCTGTCCCACGAATACGTGCGCATCAATGCCGAATACCGGACCTGAGGGTGGCTGGTGAGTGCCATTGGGGCCTGGCAAGTGCCAGCCCCAATGGCACTCGGGCCGACCTATCGCAATATGATTTGATCAGGACGGGCAATCCGTTTCGATCACCGCACGTTCCACCCGCGCTCGACCAATCCGATTGATGATGACCTTACGGCCTTGCGCCCCTGGCTGTCGTGGACAGAAGGAAAAGGTCCCGGACTGGAAGCCGCCGTTCAATAACTCGGACTCACCCTGGGCGTTGTAGCGCAGATAGGATGCGATCGTCGCACTGGAGTGTACATGGTGAACGCGAGAAGGTTGCTCTTCATGGAGCAGCGCCTCACCGGCATCCAGGGTGCCATTGCTGTTGCCATCAATAAAAATCACCCAGCCGTTATTCCAGTCATTTGATAACGGGGCCATGGTGATATGGCGATTGCGTCGGGTGGCCTCGGTGCGAGTATGGCTGATGCTGCGCAGCAAGCTGTTGACGCTCGTATCCATGCGCTGATCATCAATCAGGCCGCCGAACGCAGGCAGGCCCACCGCCAGCAGAATCGCCAGAACGGCGAGTGCCACCATGATTTCAATCAAGGTAAATCCACGGCAACGCATGACGTAGTTCTCCCTGGGGAAAGGGGCTACTGCCTGTGCTGCCCGATGAAATAGGAACGATGAGAGTCGTCCGGGTTGAAATTGTACTGCACGGCGGTGAATGGCGGGGCGATGTAGGTGAAATATGCGAGAGGCTTCACGCTTCACCTGCACCCGCAATGGGGGGTCATCTTGATGTAATGTCCAAGTGCTATCATTTTGGCTGTTCGTTTTATTCTCCCCCGGTAGCCCATGATCAATCATCAACGTTTGCCTGTTTCCGTTAGCCTTATTCAGTGCGCTGTCATTGTGCTGGGGGCCCTGATCGTGCTGTTTCTCTGGATGATGTACCACTACCACAACCAGCAGATGCGCGACGAGCGTTTGGAGGGCGAGGCGGCGGAGCATTTGAATATTGCCGTCATCATTGCCGAAAACCTGCGGCAGATGGCGGACCGGGCCAAGGCTACCGGTGGCGTATACAGCCGCGAGCTGGATCAGGGTGGCGAGCAACTGACGGACAGATTGTCACGGCTCCTGGCAGGTGATCCGGTGTTCAACCGGCTGAGCGTTTTTGATGGCGAAGGGCAATTGTTGTTTGCCAGCCACAGCAATGCACTGCAGGCATTGCCGCCGACGTGGCTTGAGCGCATGCGGAGCGTACCGGGTAGTGCCGCCAACGAACCGGTCATGCCGCTGGCGTTGAGCGTCCATCAAAAGCCCTGGTCATCCCCGAGCTGGCGTTTGCCGTTTCTCGTTCATTTGCCCGGTAACGATGAACTGGGTATGCAGACAATGCTGATAGAGATGGATATCGGTTATCTGGTCAGCCTCTATCACCATATTGATCTGGGGCAGACTGGCTTCATCCAGCTGTTGGATAGCAGCGGGGCGGAGCGCATGCGTGCTGATTCCGCCGGTGTGATAATCGGCGGACCAGCGCTGGAGCCATTGCCTCGGTACGGCGAGCAGGGGGCGTATACCTCACGTGCGGGCAAGGTGCTGTACCAGAGCGCCTTTCACAGCATGCCGCAACATGGCTTCACCGTGGTGGTCAGCAAGCAGTATGACGAGATTCTGCAGCTTTACCGCGCGGCGCAATTACGCCAGTTTCTGCTCAACAGCATCATGACGCTGGCGGTGGTGGCTTTTGTCTTCTGGATGTTCAGGGTGCTGCAGGGCCAGCAGGTTGTACTCAATACGCTACAGCGGGCGCAGG
>JASJKW010000012.1:0-5737 GCA_037621305.1 Pseudomonas sp. | reverse complement strand
AAGGCCCAGGTTTCTTCGTTCGTCCGACACTGATCGCTGATGTCGATCAGCGGAGTCCGCTGGTGCAGGAGGACATTTTCGGGCCGATCCTGGTAGCCCAGCCGTTCGACGATATCGAGGAAGTCATTCGCCTGGCCAACGACAGCCCTTATGGCCTGGGTGCCAGCATCTGGTCCAATAACCTGAGTCAGGTCCACCGCATGATTCCGCGCATCAAGGCTGGTTCAGTCTGGGTGAACTGCCATACGGCGCTGGACCCCTCCCTACCCTTCGGCGGGCACAAGATGTCCGGTATCGGGCGGGAGATGGGCGAGGCCGCGATTGAACACTACACCGAGTTGAAATCGGTACTCATCAAAGTGTGAGACAGTAGCCGGATGTTCAGGCATCCGGCCCGTAGCCGAGGTCACGTAGCCAACCAGCAACAGGCCCCCGCTGGACGACATCCACCTGTGCCAATACCTGCTCCCAGGGTTGCTCGCGCAGACCATCCAGCAGCGGAGCCAACTCAACCCCATTCAAATGCCAAATGCCCAGCGGCTGGTCCGGCGTGATCACGACCTTTGCCTGTCTGATCCGATCGCCGGCGATAACCGAAGCCCACTCGGTACTCACCGTCTCTTTAGTTACCGCTCTATGAGTCGGCTGATCATCCGGCCACTGCTGGCGATCCCACCAGAAACCTTGCTCCGGTGAGGCTGGCTGCTGTAAGTAAAAGTCTCTGCCCAGCCGTGCAAAGCGGTAGAACAGCTCGGTCACCCGGCGCCGATGGAAACGTTGCGCGAGCGGTGCATCTGCAGGATAGCGCAACAGAGTATTAATCACTGTTGGTGCCTGCAGCGCCGATGACAGCGACTGGAATATGCCGTTACCCGACAGCGGGTCAGCTGCCATAGCCGCATCGCCGATACGAATGCTGTTATCGCTGCATAAATCAGCTGCCAGAGTACAAGTGGAACTGCGCGCACGTAACTCTACTGCCGCACCCGGATCACCAGCGAAGAACTCCACAGCCAACCGGGTTCCAACACGCTGCTCGGCACACCAGCCAGCCAATTCTGCGCGGGCTGGCATCGCCGTATGTTGCGCATCCAGTGTCCACTGCCAGTACCGGTCGCCACTGGGTAGTCGCGCCAGCCAGGACCAACCGGCATCCATGCTTTCCACCGCACTGGCTGCCGGCCCTGTCTCCCCATCCCAACGACACAGCAGGCTCAATGTCTCCGGCCCTCGGGCGGCCTCTCCGGATTGCGGAGCCTGACGTCCACGAGCATCCACGACGAAATCCACCTCCAGTTGGTTACTTCCTTCCAATTCAAGGAATACCCCAAGGGACTCGGATTGTTGAACCGTCCGTACCCGCGCCTCGATCACCTCGACACCGGCATGCCACAAATCCTCCCGGAGAGCCTGGTCGAAAATACGTCGATCCAGCAGCCACTCCCTGTTGCGCACACTGCGCTCCCCAGCCCAGTAAACCTGTCGGTTGGCAGCGGGAATCGCCGTTTCGCTGGCACGCCGCAAACCAGCACCGAGCAATGCCTGCAGGACCCGCTCCGAGGTTCCTTCCACGGCATTGAAGCGACGCCAGTCGCTGATCACTCGTACATCGTAACCAAAGCGCAGCAAGCCCAGCGCCGCTGCAGCGCCAGCGGGACCGGCACCCAGTACCGCTATTCGTTGCTTGCGCATAAGGGCTCCCTGCGTTGCGGCCCGGTACGGCTAGCCTGTTGCCTGAAATAACCAAGCACCTGGCTTGCATCCAGCGCCGGATGAGTTGCCCAGTAGGCAGCAAGCAAACCACTGAAGCGCGCGCATGCCATGGAGGCGCCGCCTTCAGGGCCGGCACCCACAGCTGCGCCGAATTCAGCTCTATCGCCCTGCAGCCAGCTCCATTCTCCCGATTGGCAGCGAGCATCCCCCGTTACTGCGACCACACCCGGATAACTCGCCGGATACACTGCCTGCCCGAGGGCTGGGCTGGATGCGCAGAGCACCACCCCTCTGTTGACAGCCGCGCGGCAGGCTTCACGCAAGACCGGACGATCCGCGTGCAAGCCCAGACTGCAATTGACCACCTTCACTCCCTGATCAAGCAGCCAATACAAGGCAGCCGCCAATTGCGCCGCAGTGGTCGCGCCGCGTCGACCAAATACCTGCGCCATCAACAACTGCGTCCCAGGCGCCTGCTCATGAATAAGACGGGTGACCAGACTGCCATGACCCAGATGGTCTTCTTCCAGAGGCTTATTCAATATACCGTCCGCCCCTAATACAAATAACTGTCCAGCTTGCAGCCAGGACCGGTATTCCCGCTGCAGGCCGGTATCAACGACGCCTACTTTCATTCCGTAGCTCCTGCCAGTTGACTGATCTCCTTGCGGGTCAGATGACCATCAAACAGTTCGTAATGCAGATCCGCATCATTAGCGACCCCCGGACGGTGGCTGATGACAATCCGGGTTCTCCCGGCAAAGAGCTCATCGATCTCGCTGATGATTGCCTGCTCGGTACGCACATCCACTGCTGATGTGGCCTCATCCAGAATCAACACATCAGGGTCCTGCAACAGCGCCCGGGCAATCGCGATACGCTGGCGCTGCCCACCGGACAACTGCTGACCACGCTCGCTCAGCTCTGCGTCGAGCCCCTCCGGAAGACTGGCTACCAATTCCTCCAGGTGCGCCAGCCTGACCACCTGCTGTATCTGCTCAAGACTGGCATGGGGCGCGGCATAGCGGAGATTGTCAGCAAGCGAGGCGCGAAACAGCACTATATCCTGACTGACCACTGCCAGCCGTTTGCGGTACTCAGCCAGATCCAGCTGGCGGATATCCACGCCACCGTAGCTGATATACCCCTGCCCCGGATCGTAGAAGCGCTGCAATAAATCAATCAAAGTTGACTTGCCACTGCCGGACGGCCCCGAAAGCACGATTTTCCTGCCCACCGGGAAAGGCCTGCTGGCCCCTTCGATAATCGCCTGGTGCCGCTCGACATAGCTGAAAGTAACATTGTGCAGTACCAGTTCGGCGGGCGCCTGCGGCACTGGCAAAGGGTTGTCGATCAACTGAACGTCGGGCTGCTCGTCACGTAGCTCGGTGACCCGTGCAAGGCTGACGGCCATACGCTGCACGGCGACATACAGTCCCAGCAAGCTCTGCGTCGGCCCCACCACCATGCCCAGATAGGTCGAAAATGCGATAAGCGAGCCCAGTTGCCACTGCCCCTTGATCACCCAATAGCCGCCGATCAGGAAAGCCAGCGCACGGGTAGCCGAGATCAGGGTGCCAGGAATGGCGTTGGTGAAAAATTCGATAACCTGCAGTCGCAGCAGTTGCTGCAGATAACCCTGCCCCAACCCATGCAGCCGATCTGCCTCATGACGCTGGCGACCGACCGCCTGAATGAACTTGGTAGCAGGTAAGGTTTCCACCAGAAACGAGGACATGTCACTGGACCGCTCACGCAGATGCCTGGTCTCGTTTGCTACCTTACGTCGCATCCAGCGCAGCCAGAGTATGTCCAATGGCACCAACACCACCACCAGCAATGCCAGTTTCCATGACAGAGTAACCAACATGACCGCCGCCCCCGCCAGCCCGATGAGACTGGTGGTTGCAGAAAACAGCGCATCTATAGCAAAGCGTTGAATCTCGGCGATATCACCGTCCAGGCGACTGAGCAGATCACCAATGCGGCGGCGGCCGAAGAAGCGTGGCGACAGCGTCTGCAGATGCCCATATACATCCTCGCGCAATGCGAACAGCACCCGCCCCGACAGCCGGGTATGCAAGTAGCGGTTGATGCCCGACAAGAGCGTGGCCGCCATGGTCGTAACGATCATGCCCACCACCACCATCGTCAGTATCGACAGATCACCGGCAAGCAATGCATCATCAATCAGCAGCTTGGTCAGCCAAGGCTGTAACAAGACCAACAGTGACGCAGCTACCGACAGCAGCATCAACCCCAGAATGGCTTTCAGCTGCGGACGTACAAAGCTGTATAACCAGCGCAGTCCCCCGCGCACGGTATCGGACGAATCGCTGCTGACCAACCGCGATACCAGGCTGACGAGCATCAGCCTGCCTGCTTCAATTTGCGATACAGAGTGGCCCGACTGATGCCCAGCATACGAGCCGCAGCGGAGACGTTGCCATCATGCTCCGCCAGTGCCTGACGGATGAGTTCCTGTTCCTGAGCACGAATATTGCCATCGGCGGCTGGCGGTATGTTCTCAGCAAGCAGCTCCTCCAGCGTGGCGGCTGGCAGATGGTCCAATCCCAAGTCCTCGTCCTCCGGCAATCGCATGGCCAGCAAGGTACGCAGAACCATTTCCAACTGGCGGATATTGCCTGGCCAACGATACGCTTCAAATAGCTGCAGCAACTCCTCCGACAGCGTGATCTCTTCGCTCCCGAGTCGGTGCAACACCGCGGAACACAACTCTCGCAGATCTCGGCGCTCGCGCAGTGGTGGAAGGTGGACGGCCATTCCATTGATCCGGTAGAACAGATCCTCACGAAAGCTCGCTTCAGCCACCAGGGATTTGACATCGCGGTGGGTGGCGCAGATCAGGTTGATATCCAGATCCTGTTCGACGCCCGCTCCCAACGGCGCCACCTTGCGTTCCTGCAATACCCGTAACAGCCGCGC
This sequence comes from Pseudomonas sp., assembly GCA_037621305.1. Classification (GTDB taxonomy): domain Bacteria; phylum Pseudomonadota; class Gammaproteobacteria; order Pseudomonadales; family Pseudomonadaceae; genus Halopseudomonas. The sequence continues at coordinate 1,078 of JASJKW010000012.1, read as the reverse complement.
CTGCAGGGCCAGCGGCATATCCCCCACCTCATCGAGGAACAGGGTGCCGCCGTGGGCCTGTTGCAGCCGCCCGGTCATGCCTCCTCGCCGCGCACCGGTGAAGGCCCCGTCCCGATAGCCAAACAGCTCGGACTCGATCAGCCCTTCGGGAATCGCCGCGCAGTTGACCGCGATAAAAGGTTTGTCCGCCCTTCGACTGCTCTGGTGCAGCGTGCGGGCCACCCACTCCTTGCCCGAGCCCGTTTCCCCAAGCAACAGAATAGGCAAATCATGCTGCAAGCCCCGCGCCGCCATATTCAATTCTCGGAGGTAGCGCGGATTGTTGCTGCCGGCCAAGCTGCCTAAACTGGGTACAGTCTCGCGCTTGCTGGTGTCTGATTGGCGCACTGGCAGAATCAGGGGCTCGGGTATGTGCAGAGTCTTGTAAAAGAAATCCCCACGAGGCGTGCGCAGATGGCCGCCCATACTCCGTCTCAACTGACCGAAGCGCTCCCGCCACCCTGTGATCAGGCGCTCGCCCGGCAGGCCGACCAACTGCTTGCGTTTCATCCCGAAGAAGCTGCAGGCATGTTCATTGGCAGCAAGTATCTTTCCTTCCTGATCCAGAGCCAGCAGGCCTTGCCAGGACGTGTCCAGATATTGCTGGCGGGGATGGAAGGCAATCACGTATTGATGCCCATAGGAGGCAATAAACAGGCGGTTCTCGATCTGGCTGGCGGTCATATCCAGCAACAATATGCTGTCCTGTGCTTGCGGTGTAGGGCCTAGGCGAGTCAGATCCAGCACTCCTTCCAGTTCGCCCTGGGGGTTGCGGACCGGCACCGCGGCACAGGAAAAGATGCTCAGGCGATCCAAACCGTGTTCGCCATAGCCCATCATCGTGGGCCTACCTTCAACCAGCGCCGTGCCCAGAGCAATAGTACCCCGCTCCGCCTCACTCCAACAAGCGCCAGGGCCGAGGTCACGTAGTCCCTGCCATTGACCGCTGCCACCCTCCATAGCGAGGACCGTTGCCTGGGCATTGACCAGAATGAGCAGACTGTCATTGCCATGATGACCAAGTCTGTCGGTCAGATGG
>JASJKW010000011.1:0-7577 GCA_037621305.1 Pseudomonas sp. | reverse complement strand
GGTCTCTCAACGCCGTGAAACTCACCGAATCCGCACCACAGGAAAATGCCGGTTTATCGCCGTAGTCATGACAGGCCTGCTCCAGCAGGTCATGAAGACTGGTATGACCGAGCTCGGCCAACTGGCCGGCAACAACGCAGGATTCTGTAGTGGACATCGAGACCTCTTTGTGGACTATTATTTTGCACAGCGGAATACAATACCAAAAGATGCTATTCTATCCTCCACGGCTGTGCAATCATTGGTACAAATCAAAACAATACCACTGTGCAGGATGCACGGATGCCCCCTTCAAAAGTAAGAGTGTTTTATGAACGACGATCAGGCAGAACAAATCCCACCCAAGGACCGTAAATTTGTCGAGGCGCTGTCTCGTGGACTCGATGTCTTGCGCGCTTTCAGCCAAGGCTCGGTGGTAATGGGCAACCAGGATATTGCCCGGATTACCGGTCTACCCAAGCCCACCGTATCGCGTATGACCTATACGCTGACCAAGCTTGGCTATCTGGCCTACTCGCCCCAGCTGGAGAAGTATCAACTGGACTCCGGCGTATTGGCACTCGGTTATGCCTATGTGTCGAACCTGCGGGTACGCCAGCTGGCCAAGCCTTATCTCGACGAGTTCGCGCGCAATACCAATACCTCCGTGGGCCTGACCTGCCGCGACCGCCTGTCGATGATCTATGTGGAAAACTGTCGCCCCGCCGAGATCACCTCCCTGCGCATGGATGTTGGCGTACGTCTGCCGCTGGCCACCACCGCTGCCGGGCGCGCCTATCTCGCTGCGATGAAGGAAGAGGAACGGTTGCATGTGATGAGCTCGCTGGCCGCGCGCAATCCTGACACCTGGCCAGAGCTGGAGAAACAGCTGGAACAGTCCTTCAAAGACTATGAAAAGTACGGCTTCTGCCTGTCACTGGGCGACTGGGACCGCAATGTGAATGCGGCCGGTGTAGCCCTGCATTTGCAGGACGGCACACTGATGGCGCTGACTTGCGGCGCGCCGACCTATCTGGTGTCTGAAGACAAACTGAAGAACCAGTTGGCGCACCAGCTGGCCATCCTCGCCGGGGATATCCAGCGACTCGGCGTGTAATCATCAGTGGGCGTTATGGAGCACCATTTACCAACAGGCATCGACAACACGCAGCAAGTTTTGTATTTTGCCATGCGAAACGTAGTTTCATTATTTCGCACAATGAAACTGATCTGATTCACAGGAGATTCAGCATGTCGGACGTGGTCACACTGGAACGGCAAGGCGCCGTTGCCGTTATCAGAGTCAACAATCCGCCGGTCAACGCTTTGGGCGTGGCGGTCCGCGAAGGTCTGCAGAACAGCTTCAACGCTGCCGAAGCCGATGCTCAGGTCAAGGCCATCGTGCTGGTCTGCGAAGGCAATACCTTCATTGCCGGCGCCGACATCAAGGAATTCGGCAAGCCACCACAGGCGCCCAGCCTGCCTGACGTGATCAGCGGCATCGAGGCCGGCAGCAAACCGAGCGTCGCCGTGATCCACGGCACCGCCCTGGGCGGCGGTCTGGAAGTCGCCTTGAGCTGCCACTACCGTATCGCCCGCAAGGACGCCAAGGTCGGCCTGCCGGAAGTCAAACTTGGCCTGTTGCCGGGTGCCGGCGGCACCCAGCGTCTGCCGCGTGTCGTCGGTGTGGCCAAGGCCCTGGACATGATCGTCAGCGGTGCGCCGATCGGCGCCGTGGAAGCCAGCGAACTGGGTGTGGTGGACGAGCTGTTCGACGGTGAACTGCTGGCCGCCGGTCTGGCTTTCGCCGAAAAACTCATTGCCGAAGGCCAGGGTCCACGCCGTACTGGCGAGCGTACCGACAAGCTGGAAGGCGTAGACAACGCCGCAGCGGTTGCCGCCAAGCGTGCCGAGATCGAGAAGAAGACCCCCGGTCTGTTCTCGCCGCAGCGTTGCGTCTCCGCCGTCGAAGCGTCCTTCACCCTGCCGCTGGCCGAAGGCCTCAAGCGCGAGCGCGAGCTGTTCGCCGAGTGCCTGGTATCGCCGCAGCGCGCCGCCCTGGTACACGCTTTCTTCACCGAACGCCTGGCCTCCAAGGTTGATGGCCTGCCCAAGGACACCCCGGTACGCGACATCAAGTCCGCTGGTGTCATCGGTGGCGGCACCATGGGTGTCGGTATCGCCATGTGCTTTGCCAATGCCGGTATTCCGGTGAAGATTCTGGAAATCAGCGAAGACGCCCGTGACAAGGCCATCCAACGCGCCCGCGACACCTACGGCATGAGTGTCAAACGCGGCAGCCTGACCGAAGCCGCGCTGGAAAAGCGCATGACGCTGGTCAGCGGCGTGACCGATTATGCCGACCTGTCTGATGTGGACGTAGTGGTCGAAGCAGTATTCGAAGAGATGGGCGTCAAGCAGAAGGTTTTCGAGGCGCTGGATGCCAACTGCAAGCCGGGCGCGATTCTGGCCAGCAACACCTCGTCGCTGGATCTGAACGAGATCGCAGCCTTCACCAAGCGCCCAGAAGACGTGGTTGGCCTGCATTTCTTCAGCCCGGCCAACGTCATGCGTCTGCTGGAAGTGGTGCGCGGCGAGAAGACCAGTGATGACGTGCTGGCCACCGCCATGGCTATCGGCAAGAAGCTGAAGAAAGTCGCTGTGCCGGTTGGCGTATGCGACGGCTTTGTCGGCAACCGCATGGTGTTCCAGTACGGCCGCGAGTCGGAGTTCCTGCTGGAAGAAGGCGCCACGCCTGAGCAGGTGGATGCCGCGCTGCGCAAGTTCGGCATGGCCATGGGCGCTTTCGCCATGCGCGATCTGTCCGGACTGGATATCGGCCTGGCCATTCGTACCCGCCAGCGTCAGACCCTGCCCGCCGAATTCAAGCTGCCGACCATTCTCGGCAAGATGGCCGAAGCCGGCATGCTCGGTCAGAAGACCGGCAAAGGCTTCTATGTCTATGAGAAAGGCTCGCGCACCCCGCTGCCCAACCCCGAGCTGCCGGCCATTCTGGAAGCGGCTTCCAGGGAACAGGGTGTCGAGCGTCGCGAACTGTCCGATGAGTACATCATCGAGCGCACCCTGTATGCGCTGATCAACGAAGGCGCGAAGATCCTGGAAGAAGGCGTCGCTCAGCGCGCCAGCGACATCGATGTGATCTACATCAACGGCTACGGCTTCCCGGCTCATCAGGGCGGCCCCATGTTCTATGCTGATGCCGTCGGCCTGGATCGTGTATATGCCCGCATCTGCGAATTCCACGAGCAGCTTGGCGCCTGGTGGAAACCGGCTCCCTTGCTGGAAAAACTGGCCAAAGAAGGCCGCAAGTTCGCTGATCTCTGATTAACGTACGGCCGGCAACGCCGGCCGTCACGCTCGAACAACAACGAGGACCCAACATGGACATCCATTACACAACTGAACAACTCGCCTTCCGTGACGAAGTGCGTGCATTCCTCAAGCAGGAACTGCCGGCGGATATCGCGGCCAAGGTCAAACTCGGCAAGCACCTGACCAAGACTGATCACGAACGCTGGCAGCAGGTTCTGGCCAAGAAAGGCTGGTACGCACCGGGCTGGCCGGTCGAGCACGGCGGCACCACCTGGGACGCCGTGGAAAAGCACATCTTTGATGAAGAGTCCGCCGCTGCCGGTGCACCACGCACCATTCCCTTTGGCGTGAACATGGTCGCCCCGGTGATCATCAAGTTCGGCACCGAAGCACAGAAGCAGCAATATCTGCCGCGCATCCTGTCCGGTGAGGACTGGTGGTGTCAGGGTTACTCCGAGCCAGGCGCCGGTTCCGATCTGGCCTCGCTGAAGACCCGTGCAGTACGCGACGGTGATCACTATGTGGTCAATGGCCAGAAGACCTGGACCACCCTGGGTCAGCACGCCAACATGATCTTCTGCCTGGTGCGTACCGATCCGGAAGCCCAGCAGCAACGTGGTATTTCCTTCCTGCTGATCGACATGGCCACCCCGGGCATCACCGTACGTCCGATCATCACTCTGGACGGCGATCATGAAGTCAACGAAGTCTTCTTCGACGACGTGCGCGTACCGGTGGAAAACCTGGTCGGTGAGGAAAACAAGGGCTGGACCTGCGCCAAGTACCTGCTGACCCACGAACGTACTGGTCTGGCAGGTATCGGTGCTTCCAAGGCGGCACTCAGCCACCTGAAGAAAGTGGCTTCCAGGCAGCAGAAGAATGGCAAGTCGCTGCTCGAAGATGCGATGTTCCGCAGCCAGATCGCCGAAGTGGAAATGCAGCTGATGGCCGCTGAAATGGGCACGCTGCGTATTGTCGCTGCGGCTTCCGAAGGCGGTGTTCCCGGCGCGGAAAGCTCGATCCTCAAGGTGCAGGGTACGGAAATCCGTCAGGCCATCACTCACCTGCTGCGCAAGGCGATCGGCCCCTACGCCCTGCCCTTCCTGCCGGAAGAGCTGGAAGGCGACTATGACGGCGAATGGCTGCTGGAAGATTACAGCGCGGCTCTGGCCTCGTCGTACTTCAACATGCGCAAACTGTCGATCTTCGGCGGATCCAATGAGATCCAGAAGAATATCGTCTCCAAAATGATTCTCGAACTCTAAGGAGCGCCGACCATGGACTTCAAATTGACTGAAGAGCAGCAGATGCTGCAGGACACCGCGGCCCGCCTGGTACGCGACGTTTACACTTTTGAAAAGCGCCTGGAGTTCAGCGCCAGCGAAGCCGGTTTCAGCACCGCTTTCTGGCAGCAGCTGGGTGAACTCGGCCTGACCGCCATCCCCTTCTCCGAGGAGCTGGGCGGTTTTGGCGGCACCGGCGTGGAAACCATGCTGATCATGGAACAGCTGGGCCGCGGCATCTGCCTCGAACCCTACATGGAATCAGTGGTTCTGGCTGGCGGCCTGATCGGTCAGCTGGGCAATGATCAACAGAAGGAAGAACTGCTGGGCGCCATCGCCAGCGGCGAGCTGCAGGCCGCCGTTGCACTGGACGAGCCAAGCAGCCACTACAACCTGTTCGACGTGCAAACCACTGCCAAGCAGACCAGTGGCAACTGGACCCTGAGCGGCCGCAAGGCGGTGGTCATCGGGGGCCATACCGCCGGCAAGATTCTGGTATCGGCACGCACCGCAGGTGATGTGCGCGACCAGCAGGGCATCAGCCTGTTCATTATCGACCCGAACGCCGAAGGTGTTACCCGTCGCATCTATGCCACTGTCGATGGCCGCAAGGGTTGCGAGTTGTTCCTCGACAACGTTCAGGCCGAGTTGCTGGGCGAGGCCGGTGATGCCTATGACGCCATCCGCTACCAGAGCGGCCGCGCCATCGCTGCCCTGTGTGGCGAAGCGGTCGGCGCCATGCGCACCGCCTGTGATCTGACCCTGGATTACCTGAAGACCCGCAAGCAGTTCGGTCAGCCGATCGGCAAGTTCCAGGTTCTGCAGCACCGCATGGTCGATATGATCAGCGAGCTGGAGCGCGCCACCTCCATGGCTATCCTGGCTGCCTGCCTGGCCGATGATGAAGACAACGACGAGCGTACGGCCAAGCTCGCGGCTGCCAAGTTCATCGTCAACCGTGCTGCCCGCGCTGTCGCCGAGCAGTCGATCCAGCTGCACGGCGGCATCGCCATGACCTGGGAGTATAACGGCGCGCATTATGCCAAGCGCCTGGTCATGATCAGCCATCAGTTCGGTGATGACGACCATCACCTGGAAGCCTACGCCAACCAGCTGGTTGTTGCCTGAGGCTACCCCTGAGGCCGGAAAACCAGGTGTTTATCCTGTTTTTCCGGCCAATTCATTTCAATTTGGCGGCCTGGGTACTATCGGACACGAAAAGTGCCCGGTATGCTAAGACCCCTTTTTAATGTCATGCGCCCGTCGGGCGTCTCACAGACTTGCGGAGGACTAACGTCCATGAAAATCCTCGTCGCCGTAAAGCGCGTGGTCGATTACAACGTCAAGGTTCGCGTCAAAGCGGACAACTCCGGCGTCGATCTGGCCAACGTCAAGATGTCCATGAACCCCTTCTGCGAAATCGCCGTGGAAGAAGCCGTACGCCTGAAGGAAAAAGGTGTTGCAACTGAAATCGTTGCTGTCACCGTCGGCCCGACCGCTGCCCAGGAGCAGCTGCGTACCGCACTGGCACTGGGTGCCGACCGCGCCATTCTGGTCGAGTCCGCTGATGAGCTGAACTCCCTGGCCATCGCCAAGCTGCTCAAGGCTGTAGTCGATAAAGAACAGCCCCAGTTGGTCATCCTCGGCAAGCAGGCCATCGACTCCGACAACAACCAGACCGGCCAGATGCTGGCGGCACTGAGCGGTTACGCCCAGGGCACCTTCGCCTCTGAAGTGAACGTTGAAGGCGAAAGCGTCAAGGTCACCCGTGAAATCGACGGCGGTCTGCAGACCGTTGAGCTGAAACTGCCCGCCATCGTCACCACCGACCTGCGCCTGAACGAGCCGCGCTACGCTTCTCTGCCGAAAATCATGAAGGCCAAGAAGAAGCCGCTGGACATCACCAAGCCGGAAGACCTGGGCGTGAGCACGGCCTCCACCCTGAGCACCGTCAAGGTCGAAGCCCCGGCTGCCCGCAGCGCCGGCATCAAGGTCAAGAGCGTTGATGAGCTGGTCGACAAACTGAAGAACGAAGCCAAGGTGATCTGACATGACGATTCTGGTTATTGCTGAACACAACAACACCGAACTGAATGCCGCCACCCTGAACACCGTGGCTGCTGCCGCTGCCATCGGTGGTGACATTGACGTACTGGTTGCCGGCGCCGGTTGCGCCGCGGTGGCCGACGCCGCTGCGAAAGTTGCAGGCGTCTCCAAGGTCCTGCTGGCTGACAACGCCGCCTACGCCCACCAGCTGCCGGAGAACATCTCCCTGCTGGTTGCCGAGCTGGGCAAGAGCTACACGCACATCCTGGCCGCCGCCAGCACCAACGGCAAAAACTACCTGCCGCGCGTGGCTGCGCTGCTGGACGTGGATCAGATCTCCGAGATCATCGCCGTCGAAAGCGCCGACACCTTCAAGCGTCCGATCTACGCCGGTAACGCCATCGCCACCGTCAAATCCGACGCAGCGATCAAGGTCATCACCGTACGTGGCACCGGCTTTGACGCCGTGGCTGCCGAAGGTGGCAATGCTGCGGTTGAAGCCGTTGCTTCTGCCCAGGACGCAGGTCTGTCCAGCTTCGTTGGTGAAGAGCTGGCCAAGTCTGATCGCCCTGAACTGGCCGGTGCCAAGATCGTCGTATCCGGCGGCCGCGGCATGCAGAACGGTGACAACTTCAAACTGCTGTACAGCCTGGCCGACAAGCTGGGTGCAGCGGTGGGCGCCTCCCGCGCCGCGGTTGACGCCGGCTTCGTCCCCAACGACATGCAGGTCGGTCAGACCGGCAAAATCGTTGCCCCTGGCCTGTACATCGCGGTCGGTATCTCCGGCGCGATCCAGCATCTGGCCGGCATGAAAGACTCCAAGGTGATCGTTGCGATCAACAAGGACGAAGAAGCGCCGATCTTCCAGGTGGCTGATTACGGTCTGGTCGCAGATCTGTTTGAAGCGGTACCTGAGCTGGAAGGCAAGCTGTAAGC
>JASJKW010000010.1:0-3922 GCA_037621305.1 Pseudomonas sp. | reverse complement strand
GCGACGACCCAAGCAAGTAAGTCGCAGCTCGAGTCAGAAAAGCCCGCATTTGCGGGCTTTTCTGTATCTGGCCATCAACAGGCGGTCGCCTGCTCCCACCAGGTGAGGATCTGCAGAGCCTCCTGCGCATCACCCCCACAGACCTGCGCGTCCGCCATGAAGCTCGCACACACGGCAGGACGTTCCGGGGAATCAAAAATCCGGCAACGTCGCGCGTCATCAAGATGAATACAGGCAACGCCCGCCGGCTTACCCTGAGGCATGCCCGGCAGTGACGAGGTTATCGAGGGTGCAATGCAGCAGGCGCCACAACCTTCTCGGCATTTCATGAGTGATCGACATCTCTTGACGGTATGCAGGGACGCCCGGATCGCGGGCGTCACGCATTTTATTTCCCGTTTTCGAGTCTGGCAATCAAACTTGACGTATCCCAGCGCCCACCACCCATCTGCTGCACATCGGCATAGAACTGATCCACCAGGGCGGTGACCGGTAGCTGCGCACCATTGCGGCGTGACTCGTCCAGCACGATGGCCAGATCCTTGCGCATCCAGTCCACGGCAAAACCGAAATCATAGTCACCGGCCAACATACTCTTGTGGCGATTTTCCATCTGCCACGATTGGGCGGCGCCCTTGCTGATCACGGACACCACTGCCTCACCGTCCAGACCGGCACATTGAGCGAAATTCAGCGCCTCGGCCAGCCCCTGCACCACACCGGCGATGCAGATCTGATTGACCATCTTGGTCAACTGGCCGCTGCCGACATCACCCATCAGGCGAAGCATCTTTGCGTAACAGCTGATCACCGGACGCGCCAGATCGAATACCGCTTCCTCCCCCCCCACCATGATGGTCAGCTGGCCGTTTTCCGCACCAGCCTGACCACCAGACACCGGGGCATCCAGAAAACCCACGCCGCGTTCTGCTGCCAGCTGCGCCAGCTGCCGTGCCACACCGGCCGAGGCCGTGGTGTGGTCGACAATGACAGTGCCACTGCGTGCCCCGGCCAGTATGCCTTCAGGCCCACTCACCACCTCCAGCAGATCCTGATCATTACCGACGCAGATCATTACGAAATCCTGCTCCATGGCCGCTTCCGCTGGCGTTGCGCAGGCTTTACCACCGTGTTCAGCTACCCATTTGGCAGCCTTGTCTCCGGTGCGGTTGTATACCGTAACCTCGTGCCCCGCTCTGACGAGATGCCCCGCCATCGGATACCCCATTACCCCCAGACCCACAAAAGCTACGCTGGCCATATACACTCCTGAATTGATGCTGACAGAAATATCGCTGATCGCTGAATCATAGCACCGACCAGCGCACCGGCATCCACAAACAGAAGCACCAGTGCTGGCTGGCTGCAGTATCGGCAGGCATAATACGCACCCTTTTACGCTGCTCATGGAGTCGCCGGATGTTCGATATCAATCAGTATTTTGAAGGCAAAGTAGCTTCCATCGCCTTTCGTCAGCCGGAAGGCCCGGCCACTGTGGGTGTCATGGCGCCGGGTGAAAACGAGTTCGGCACCGGCAGCCTGGAAATCATGCATGTCATCAATGGCAAGCTGACCGTCAAACTGCCTGGCAGCGAGGTCTGGGAAGAGTTTGGTGCCGGTACCCGTTTCACCGTGCCGGCCAACAGCCGTTTCAATCTGCAGGTAGAGCAGGATACCGCCTACCTGTGTGAATACCGCTAAGCGCTGACAATCGCTCTGCAATATTGCTCGATGAACTCCCGCGGCATCCGCCGCGGCCGTCCGCTGCTGAGCTCGACACAGGCGAACGTGGTGTGCGCGCGCAGCAGCGTTGCTCCATCGTGCGGGCGGCATAGCTGGAACTGGCGGCTCATGCGCAGCTTACTATCCCAGCTGACGATCCAGGTCCCCATCTGTAGTTCTTCCTCCAGGTAGGCCGCCGCCAGATAGTCAATCTCATGGCGCACCACCACCATAGCGCGATTCAACTGCTGATACTCGGGCAAGCCCAATCCCAACGCCCCGGAATGCTCCCAGGCACAACGCTCCAGCCAGCGCACATAAACCGCATTATTGGCGTGCCCCAGCTCATCAATATCCTCCGACCGCACCCGAATATCACAGACGAAGGGGTTTTCCAGATCCCATTTCACACTCGCTCTCCCGGCAAGACAAAAACACAGGGCATGCAGCATAGCATTGCCCTGCTTGCCAATCGCGCTTCTCGGCACAACACTGTCATACAGAGTCCACACTGGAGACCGCATGTTCAAGCACCTGCACTTCCCGATCCTCGTGATCAACCCCGATTGCGGGCGCAGCAATGTCGCCGGCCAACAGCTCAGTGAACTCTTCGATGCATTGAAGCACGAAGGCTTCGAAGTGCTTTCCACCACCTCACTCGACGAGGGTCGTCTGGTAGCCGAGGCTCACCGGGGACTGTCCTGCATCCTGTTCAGTGCCGAAAACAATCATGATCACAAGCTGGAGCCGGTGCGCAAGCTGTTTGCCGCAGCCCATTCGCGCTCGCCTGAATTGCCGATCATGGCACTGAGCACCACGCAGGCGCTGGACAACCAGTTACTGAGCAGTCTGCGCGATCTGCACCAGCTGCGCGGTATCATTTATCTGTTTGAAGACACCATGCCCTTCATCGCCGGTCAGATCGCCCGCACAGCACGCGCCTACCTGTCGCAGCTACTGCCGCCGTTCTTCAAGGCATTGCTCGATTATACCGGCCGTGCCAGCTATTCATGGCACTCGCCCGGGCACGGCGGCGGCGTGGCCTTCCGCAAAAGCCCGGTGGGCCGTGCCTTTCATGACTTCTTCGGCGAGAATACCCTGCGCTCCGATCTCTCGGTATCCGTGCCCGGACTCGGCTCGCTACTCGATCACAACGGCCCCATTGCCGAAGCTGAAGCCAATACCGCTCGGGTTTTCGGTGCTGATCACAGCTTCTATGTCATCAACGGCACCTCAACCTCTAACAAGATCATCTGGCATGCCTTCGTCACCCGCGATGATGTCGTGCTGGTCGATCGCAATTGCCACAAATCCATTCTTCATGCGATCACCATGACCGGCGCCATTCCGGTCTACCTGACCGGGTCGCGGAATGACTACGGCATCATCGGGCCCATCAGTCTGAACTCGTTCTCGCCCCAGAATCTGCGCCAGCGACTGGCAGAGCACCCGTTATTGCAGGGCCGCAAGCCGAGAATCCGCCTGGCGGTGCTGACCAACTCCACCTACGACGGCCTCTGTTATAACGCTGAATTGATCAAGGATGAGCTGGAAGACGCGGTCGACATCCTGCACTTCGACGAGGCCTGGTACGGCTATGCCGCCTTCCATGAGTTCTATGCCGGCCGCCATGGTATGGGTAGCAAGCGCGGCTTCGAGCGAGCCAAGCACCCTCTGGTCTTCGCCACCCAGTCACCGCACAAGGTGCTGGCCGCGCTGTCCCAGGCATCGATCATCCTTGCTGAGAACAGCGTCGAGCAGCAGCTGGATGTGGAGCGTTTCAACGAAGCCTTCATGATGCACACCTCCACTTCCCCGCATTACGGCATCATCGCCTCGATCGACGTCGCCACCGGCATGATGGCTGGCGAGCCCGGGCGTTCGCTGGTGCAGGAAACCCTGGACGAAGCCCTGTCCTTCCGCCGCGCCATGCAACAGACCGCCGAACGGCTGGACGAAGATCAGTGGTGGTTCGATGTCTGGGAGCCGGAGCAAGCGCTGGACAGCGACAACCTGAGCGCCAGTGACTGGACTCTGGACAACCAGGCCGAGTGGCACGGCTTTGGCGACATGGCCGAAAACTACGCCCTGCTCGATCCGATCAAGGTCACCCTACTGACACCCGGCGTAGAGGAACAAGGCCGTCTGGCCAAAAGCGGTATCCCCGCAGCTGTGGTCACACGCTTTCTCGCCGAGCGCG
>JASJKW010000009.1:0-4021 GCA_037621305.1 Pseudomonas sp. | reverse complement strand
GAACAGCGCGCACAACAACGTCGCAATGTGCAGTCCGTCGGAGTCGGCATCAGCGAGGATACAGATCTTGCCATAGCGCAGCTGAGACAGGTCCGGTGAGCCTGGGTCAACACCGATGGCGATGGCGATATTGTGTACTTCCTGGGAGGCCAGCACCTGGCCGGAGTCGACTTCCCAGGTGTTCAGAATCTTGCCACGCAGCGGCAATATGGCCTGGAACTCTTTGTCCCGTGCCTGCTTGGCGCTGCCGCCGGCAGAATCACCCTCCACCAGAAAGAGTTCCGAGCGACGACTGTCCTGACCGGAGCAATCGGCCAGCTTGCCGGGCAACGCCGGCCCCTGGGTCACCCGCTTGCGTTCGATTTTCTTGCTGGCCTTGAGGCGGCGGCTGGCATGATCGATCGCCATTTCGGCAATCTGCTGACCAATGTCGGCATGCTGATTCAACCACAGGCTGAATGCATCCTTGATCACCCCGGACACGAAGGAAGCCGATTCACGCGATGACAGCCGCTCCTTGGTCTGCCCGGAAAATTGCGGTTCCGCCATCTTTACCGAGAGCACATAGCTGACCCGCTCCCAGACATCCTCCGGCGCCAGTTTGACCCCGCGTGGCAGCAGGCTGCGGAATTCGCAGAACTCACGAATGGCTTCCAGCAAGCCGGTCCGCAGACCGTTGACGTGGGTACCGCCTTGCGCCGTGGGGATCAGGTTGACGTAGCTTTCCTGTACCAGATCGCCGCCCTCAGGCTGCCAGAACAGGGCCCAGTCAACCGCTTCCTTGCTGCCTGCCAATGCACCGGTAAAAGGTGTTTCCGGTAACGTCAGCCATTGTGAACAGGCATCCAACAGGTAATCGCGCAGACCATCTTCGTAATACCAGCTGGTCTTCTCGCCGGACTGGCGGTCATCAAAATCGACGCGCAGCCCCGGGCACAGCACCGCCTTGGCTTTCAGCAGGTGCAGCAGACGGTTGATGTTGAATTTCGGCGTGTCGAAATAGTGTCCGTTGGGCCAGAACTTGACCGTCGTACCGGTGTTGCGCTTACCCACAGTGCCGACGACTTCCAGCTCGTTGACCTTCTCGCCGTTCTCGAAGACGATGAGATATTCCTGCCCATCACGTCGGACGCGCACTTCCAGCCGCGTCGATAGTGCGTTGACCACGGAGATACCAACGCCGTGCAGACCGCCGGAAAACTGATAATTCTTGCCGGAAAACTTACCCCCGGCGTGCAATCGCGTGAGGATCAGCTCTACCCCGGAAACCCCTTCCTCAGGATGAATGTCCACCGGCATACCGCGCCCATCATCGACGACTTCCAGTGCGTTGTCCTGATGCAGGATAACGGTGACCGTCCGAGCATGCCCGGCCAGTGCTTCGTCGACACTGTTGTCGATGACTTCCTGGGCCAGGTGGTTGGGACGCGTGGTGTCGGTGTACATGCCCGGGCGGCGACGCACCGGGTCCAGACCGCTGAGTACTTCAATATCATCGGCGTTATAGGACGATTGGGACATATTGTCTCTGGGTTTCCTTGGTCATTCTAGGCGGGCACGGCGTCCCGCCGGGACAGATCAGCATAGTATCCTATCCATCGCGACGACATGCTGCCAGTCGTTGCAGGACCTGAGCTGGGCGGTGCCCGCTCTAATATCCGGAGCCACCTGCTTCCGGCACAAAACAGCCTGCCGGCAGGCGCGACACCGCTGTCTCGATGCGGCCATCATTATACAGCCGCAACCAGCGATAGCCGGGGGACTGCGTATCGGTGGCGAAATCACTGCTGCCAACCGCGAACTGCACACAGGTGGATGGCGCCGCCAGCAGACGGATATGCCCACGTTGCTGGTCCAGCGTCTGATGGATATGCCCCCAGAGCACCACGCGCACCCGCTGATCGACATCCAGCCGTGCAAACAGCTGGTCCGCATTGCCCAGCCCCAGTGGCTCCATCCACTCACTGCCGATCGGCACTGGATGATGATGCAGGCAGACCATCACATGACGATCACCGCCGCTCGCCAGCGCCTCATCCAGCCGTAGTAGCTGCTGCTCATCGAGATAGCCGGCCACCGAGCCCGGCACACTCGAATCGAGCAACACGATGCGCCAGTTCCCTACATCAACCCAGGCACGATTGAGATCATGCTCCCCGCCGAGTGCGGTCATGCATGCTGCATCGTCGTGGTTACCCGGTATCCAGTGACAGGGTTTGGGGATTCGCGCCACGGCCTCGATGAAACGCTGGTAGGCCGGGGTATCCCCGTCCTGAGTAATATCTCCGGTGGCCAGCACCAGATCAATGTCTGCTTGCTGCTCCAGCACCTGATCAATCACCGCATGCAGTGAAGCCAGTGTATCCAACCCCAGCAAGCGCTGGTCCGGACTGGAAAAGATATGGCTGTCAGTCAGCTGGACCACATGGATAGGTTCAGCGAAGAGAGTACTGTCGGTCGGCGGCATCTGGCCTTCTCTCAGAGGTTATTTGCCTGCCATGATCGCAATACGCATGCCGACAATCCAGTGATGAGCAGACACAGACGGCAGAAACTTGCGCTTGACCACAAAATCGAGTCACCGATTGATTAATACCGGCTGGGCGCTTTGCCCGTGACGCTGACAATAACCGAGCCACTCGCCGAGGAAGCTGTTCAGCTGAAACTTCTCATCCGGTTGCAGCATCTGTTCATTCGGATAGGGGTAAACACCCTGGAAGCGCCGGCGGTTATAGGCGGCGACCACCTCTGCCATACGTGCGTCGTGGTACATGCGGACTTCCATGCTTGGCGGCGAAAACCAATCATGACGCCTCTCATGCTGGAGCGTGAGCGTGGTGGTGTAACGACAACGTTCGATGACGCGCATCACCAGACGCTGCTCGGTTTCATCCGTTGCGCTCAGCAGAATCTGTCGCTCATCCTGCAACGCCAGATCCGGCATCAGCTGATATAACCGGAAGAAGTTGGTTTCGCAGACGGCCTGCAACGAGGACAGATCGACCCGGTAACGGCGCTTGCTCACTGCCATCATGGTTGCGAACCGGCATTGTCACGCAGCGTCTGGCCATGCAATGCAAGCCACTGCAGCGCGATGATGGTGGCAGCGTTATCTATCCGCCCCTCGGCCATGGCCGCCATGGCCTCTGCCCGCGACCAGACACTGACACGGATATCCTCCCCTTCTTCGGCCAACCCGTGCAGACCACCCGCGCCCCGGCTATCCACCGTAGCGCAATAGAGATACACCTGTTCGTTGCTGCCTCCCGGCGACGGAAAGTAGCGAGTGATTGGCGTGAGGTTCAGCAACTTCAAGCCGGCCTCTTCCTCTGCTTCACGATGGGCAACCTGCTCGGCTTCTTCCCCATCATCAAACAGCCCCGCGACCAGTTCCAGCATCCAGGGGTTGTCACTTTTCCCCAGCGCCCCCACCCGCACCTGCTCAATCAGTACCACCGCATCCTGCCAGGGGTCATAGGGCAATACGCACACCGCATCCGGCCTGACAAACAACTCACGCCGCAACTCCGGCCCCCAGCCGCCAGCAAACAGCCGGTGCCGGAGGGTCAACACATCCAGCTGGTAGAAGCCCCGAAAGCCGGCTTCACGGCGGATGATTTCCACATCGTCGCGGCTGAAATCAGTCAATTGGATAACTCTCGATAAAAAGGATCATGCTGTTAACCTCGCATATCCGAACCGGGCCGGGCAAGGGTTTCTCGTCGGGGGGTAGGATGATTGTGCGGACGGGGAACGATCGGTTGCTGCGGCGTAGGAACCGTCGGAGTAGCAAACGGGGCGCGATATTTCAGATGGCTCCCATGCTCCAGCGTGGGAGCCTCCGCCATGGACGCTCCCGCGTCCGAGCTAGCCACTTGCAGGACGACGGACCGGGACGCAGAGCGTCCCGACATGCATTCCCACGCTGGAGCATGGGAACGATCTGGTACCGAGCCCGTACTCTATTATCCGTCAGACCTTCTGATACAACTGCGAGCCCGTCTGCCGAAACTCGGAGGAC
>JASJKW010000008.1:0-6344 GCA_037621305.1 Pseudomonas sp. | reverse complement strand
GTGCCCTCGAAGCCAGACCGCCCCGGATCATCTCCGTTCAGAACAGGCAAAAACAATAATCAAACCTCGAGATAATCCAGAATCCCCTCAGCCGCCTGCCGCCCTTCCCAGATCGCAGTGACCACCAGATCCGAACCACGCACCATGTCACCGCCGGCAAACACCTTGGGATTGCTGGTCTGGAACTTGTACTGCGCCTGCTCCGGGGCGATCACGCGGCCCTGATCATCTATTTGCACCTGCACATCGGCGAACCAGGGTGCCGGACTGGGGCGGAAGCCAAAGGCGATGATGACCGCATCGGCCGGCAGGATCTGCTCGGAGCCGGGAATCGGTTCCGGGCTCCGACGGCCCCGGGCATCAGGGTCACCAAGGCGGGTTTCCACCACCTTGATACCTTCGACCTTGCCATCACCGACAATCTCGATGGGCTGGCGATTGAACAGGAACTTCACACCCTCGTCCTTGGCGTTCTTCACTTCCTTGCGCGAGCCCGGCATGTTTTCCGCATCCCGGCGATAGGCACAGGTGACCGCACTGGCGCCCTGACGAATCGAGGTACGATTGCAGTCCATCGCAGTGTCACCACCGCCCAGCACCTCCACCCGCTTGCCCTGCATATCGACAAAATCGTCCGCCGACTTCTCGAAGCCCAGATTACGGTTGACGTTGGCCACCAGAAAATCCAGCGCGTCATGCACGCCCGGCAGATCCTCGCCCGGGAAACCGCCCTTCATGTAGGTGTAAGTACCCATGCCCATGAAGACCGCATCGTACTCATCCAGCAACTGCTGCATGGTCACATCCTTGCCGACCTCGGTATTCAGCCGGAATTCGATGCCCATATCGGTGAAGATCTCACGGCGACGTGACATCACCACTTTTTCCAGCTTGAACTCGGGAATACCAAAGGTCAGCAGGCCACCGATTTCCGGATTGCGGTCGAACACCACCGGGCTGACGCCGGCGCGCGCCAGCACGTCGGCACAACCGAGTCCTGCCGGGCCGGCACCGATGATTGCCACGCGCTTGCCCGTCGGGACCACGTGGGACATGTCCGGACGCCAGCCCATGGCAAAGGCAGTATCGGTGATGTACTTCTCCACCGAGCCGATGGTAACCGCCCCAAAATCATCATTCAGGGTGCACGCACCTTCACACAAACGATCCTGCGGACACACACGGCCGCAGACTTCCGGCAGGGTGTTGGTCTGATGGGACAACTCCGCAGCCTCGATGATGTTGCCCTCGGAGACCAACTTCAGCCAGTTCGGAATGTAGTTGTGCACCGGGCACTTCCACTCGCAATAGGGGTTACCGCACTCCAGGCACCGGTGCGACTGCTCCGCCGCTTCCTGCGGCTTGAAGGGCTCGTTGATCTCGATAAAGCGCGTCTTGCGCTGACGCAGCGGCCGCTTCTTCGGGTCCTTGCGGCCCACCTCGACGAACTGGAAGTCGTTATTCAGACGGTCTGCCATTATTGCACCTCGTTACTGCAGCGCCGGGTCGTTGGCTCGTCGCTGCTTGATATCCCTTGCTATCGGCGGGTCATAACCGCACCCGCCGCGGCGATTTATTGCGGGTTGGCCAAGGTGGTCCGCAGCAATGCGCGCAGGCTCGCTGCCTTTGGCTTGACCAGCCAGAACCGACGGATATGGTTGTCCAGATCGTCGAGCACTTCGGCGCCCCAGGCGCTGCCGGTTTCAGCGACATATTCAGTCAGCACCTGGGTCAGATGGCTGCGATAGGCTTCCATCGCTTCGCCGCTGATGCGCTGCAGCTCCACCAACTCATGGTTGAGCTTGTCGAAAAAGCTGTTGTCCTGATCCAGCACGTAGGCAAAGCCGCCGGTCATCCCGGCACCGAAGTTGTAACCGGTCTTGCCGAGCACACAGACCATACCGCCGGTCATGTACTCACAGCAGTGGTCACCCGCCCCTTCGACAACCGCATGACAACCCGAATTGCGAACGGCGAAGCGCTCCCCTGCGGTACCGGCAGCGAACAGCTTGCCACCCGTGGCACCGTACAAGCAGGTGTTACCGATAATGGCACTTTGCTCGGAACGGAACGCACTGCCACCAGGCGGTACTATCACCAGCTTGCCGCCGGTCATGCCCTTGCCTACATAGTCGTTGGCATCGCCCTGCAGGTACATATGCAGGCCGCCGGCATTCCACACACCGAAGCTCTGCCCTGCCGTGCCGCTGAAACGGAAGGTAATAGGGGCATGACTCATGCCCTGGTTGCCATGCCGGCGCGCGATCTCGCCCGAGACCCGGGCCCCGATCGAACGGTCGCAGTTGGTCAGGCTCAACTCGAACTCGCCGCCGGTAGCACCTTCAATAGCAGCACGTGCCAGGTCCACCATGTGTTCAGCGGTCTGCCCCTTGTCGAAAGGAGCGTTACCCGGTATCTGACAATACTGTGGCTTGTCCGCCGGCACCGCATCACTGAACAGCAGCGGGCGCAGATCCAGTCCCTGCTGCTTGCCGGTGGCACCCGGCAGGATCTCCAGCAGGTCGGTACGGCCGATCAGGTCCTTGAGTTCCCGCACGCCGAGTTTCGCCATCCACTCGCGGGTTTCGCTGGCAACATAGGTGAAGAAATTCATCACCATCTGCACAGTACCTATGTAGTGGTTATCACGCAGGTTCTTGTTTTGCGTGGCGATCCCGGTGGCGCAGTTGTTCAGGTGGCAGATACGCAGGTACTTGCAGCCCAGCGCGATCATCGGCGCAGTACCGAAACCGAAGCTTTCGGCGCCGAGAATCGCCGCCTTGATCACATCCAGCCCGGTTTTCAGGCCACCGTCGGTCTGCACTCGGACCTTGCCGCGCAGATCATTGCCGCGCAAGGTCTGATGCGCTTCGGATAGGCCCAGCTCCCAAGGGGAGCCAGCATATTTGATCGAGCTCAGCGGTGATGCACCAGTGCCGCCGTCGTAACCGGAAATGGTGATCAGATCGGCATAGGCCTTGGCCACACCGGCAGCGATGGTACCAACACCCGGCTCAGCCACCAGCTTGACCGAGACCAGCGCCTGCGGGTTGACCTGTTTGAGATCGAAGATCAGCTGTGCCAGATCCTCGATCGAGTAGATATCGTGATGCGGCGGCGGCGAGATCAGGGTCACGCCGGGGACCGCATAACGCAACCGGGCGATCAGTTCGTTGACCTTGCCACCGGGCAGCTGCCCGCCTTCACCTGGCTTGGCACCCTGGGCCAGCTTGATCTGCAGCACTTCGGCATTGACCAGGTACTCCGGGGTCACGCCGAAACGGCCCGAGGCGATCTGTTTGATCTTCGAGGTGCGGATGCTGCCGTAGCGCGCCGGGTCTTCACCACCCTCACCCGAGTTGGAGCGCGCGCCCAGCCGGTTCATCGCCTCGGCGATGGCCTCATGGGCCTCCGGTGACAACGCGCCAAGGGAGATACCCGCCGAGTCGAAGCGCTTGAACAGGGATTCCAGCGGCTCGACCTGATCCAGCGGAATCGCTGTCTGATCGTCACGCAGGCGCAGCAGATCACGCAGAGTCGATACCGGCCGCTGATTCACCAGCGCGGCGTATTCCAGGTACTTGTCGTAACTGTCGCCCTGCACCGCATCCTGCAAGGCGCGAACGATATCGGGGTTGTAGGCATGGTACTCGCCGCCGAACACGAACTTGAGCAGCCCACCCTGCTGAATGGTCTTGCGCGGGTTCCAGGCCTCGCTTGCCAGCAATGCCTGCTCGGCCTGCAGATCACTGAAACGCGCGCCCTGAATCCGGCTGGGCACACCCTTGAAGCACAAATCGACGATTTCATCAGCCAGGCCAACAGCCTCGAACAGCTGCGCCCCGCGATAGGAAGCCACGGTCGAAATACCCATCTTCGAGAGGATCTTCAGCAGCCCCTTGGAGATGCCCTTGCGATAGCTCTTGAAGACCTCGTACAGGTCGCCGATGACCTCGCCGGAGCGCACCAGATCAGCCAGCACCTCGTACGCCAGGTACGGATAAACCGCCGAGGCGCCGAACCCGATCAACACCGCAAAGTGATGCGGATCGCGGGCGGTGGCGGTTTCCACCAGGATATTGCAATCACAGCGCAGGCCGACGTCGATCAGATGATGATGTACCGCACCGACCGCCAGCGCCGCATGGATCGGCAGCTGACCTTTGGCAATCGCCCGGTCGCTCAGCACCAGCAGGGTCTTGCCTGCGCGCACGGCGGCTTCGGCCTGCTCGGCAATGGAGGCCACCGCAGCAGCCAACGGAACATCTGCAGCCACGTTCAGGTCGATGACCTGATGGGCAAAGCCCGGGCGCTCGAGATTCATCAACGTGCGCCATTTCGCCGGGGACACCACCGGGCCGTTGAGGATGGCCCGATTGGCGTGATCGGCGGTTTCCTCGAACACGTTGCGCTCGGCACCCAGACAGGTTTCCAGCGACATTACGATGGCTTCGCGCAGCGGGTCGATCGCCGGGTTGGTGACCTGGGCGAACTGCTGGCGGAAATAATCGTAGACAGTGCGCACCCGACTGGAGAGTACTGCCATCGGCGTGTCATCGCCCATGGAGCCGACCGATTCCTGGCCATTTTCGCCGAGCGGGCGCAGCACCTGATCCCGCTCCTCAAAGGTGACCTGGAACATCTTCATGTATTGCTGCAGCGCGTCGGGCTCGAGAAAGGCGCTGCCATGGTCACGGTCTTCCAGCGTTGCCTGAATGCGCAAGGCGTTCTGCTTCAACCACTTGCGATAGGGGTGGCGCGACTTGAGACGGCTTTCCACTTCATCGGTGTGCAGCACTTCGCCGGTGCGGGTATCCACGGCCAGAATCTGACCCGGGCCGACCCGCCCCTTGCTGATCACATCTTCAGGACTGTAGTCCCATACGCCGATTTCCGAGGCCAGGGTGATATAACCGTTGGCGGTGATCACGTACCGCGCCGGGCGCAGGCCATTGCGGTCCAGCAGACAGACCGCGTAGCGTCCTTCGGTCAGCACGATTCCGGCCGGGCCATCCCAGGCTTCCATGTGCATGGAGTTGAATTCGTAGAAGGAGCGCAGGTCAGCGTCCATGGTCTCCATGTTCTGCCAGGCCGGCGGCACCACCATGCGCACCGCCCGGAACAGGTCCATGCCACCAGCCAGCAGCAGCTCCAGCATATTGTCCATGCTGGACGAATCCGAGCCGGTGACGTTCACCAGCGGCGCCAGGCTATCCAGGTCGGGCAGCAGTTCGTTGACGAACTTGTTGCGCCGCGCGTGGGCCCAGTTGCGGTTGGCGGTGATGGTGTTGATCTCGCCGTTGTGCGCCAACAGACGGAACGGCTGAGCCAGCGGCCAGCGCGGTAGCGTGTTGGTCGAGAAACGCTGGTGGAATACGCTGATCGCGGTCTCCATGCGCGCATCCCCCAGCTCGGGAAAGAACTTGTCCAGGTCCGCCGGCATCATCAGACCCTTGTAGGAGATGACCTTGGCCGACAGGCTGCAGACATAGAAGTCCGGATCGTCCTGCAGGGCGATCTCCACCCGTCGGCGGACATAGAACAGCTTGATCGCAAATTGCTGCTCGTCCAGCCCTTCGCCGGAAATGAACAGTTGCTCGATATGCGGCTGGCAGCTCAGCGCCAGCGGGCCGAGAACGCTGCTCTCTACCGGCACTGTGCGCCAGCCCAGCGGCAGCAGTTGCTGATCAGCCAATGCGCTGGAAAATGCCTTATGAGCGCGCTGTTGAGCCTGTTCGCTGGCACCGGTGAAGACCATCCCCACCGCGTACTGCTGCGGCAGATCCACCGCCAGCTCATCCTGCGCCATGGCGCGCATGAAACGGTCAGG
This sequence comes from Pseudomonas sp., assembly GCA_037621305.1. GTDB lineage: Bacteria > Pseudomonadota > Gammaproteobacteria > Pseudomonadales > Pseudomonadaceae > Halopseudomonas. The sequence goes on along the minus strand of JASJKW010000008.1, from coordinate 514 downwards.
CATCTGGATCAGCAGACCGCAACCGTCACCGGTTTTGCCGTCGGCATTGATGCCGCCGCGGTGAGTCATGCAGGTCAGCGCCTCAATGGCGGTTTCCAGCAAATGATGACTGGCCTGCCCTTGCATATGGGCAATCAAACCGAAGCCACAGTTATCCCTGAACTGATCAGGCTGATACAGACCTGCTTTCATAGGCACACTCTCAATATTTCCATGTATTTCAGGCATTTACAGGATATTTTCAAAGTCATAAAGACCGTTATCAGCTGTAAAAGAGAACTTGATTCTACACAGGCCACCCAGGTACGACAATTATTTTTGCCGCAAAAACATATCTAACTGTCGTAAAAGTGAATGCTTTTATTAAACATCGTTATATTTTTGAACCAAAGGAGTGCACGCCCCCTTGCCCTGCACCGTGACGGGGCAGAATCGGGACGCAGAGATTTCTGCCTGGGTATCGGCGTTCGGATTGGCTGGGCTGTGCTGCGGCGGGATTTTTTGGGGAGGGGGG
>JASJKW010000007.1:0-9761 GCA_037621305.1 Pseudomonas sp. | reverse complement strand
CAACACCGCCGCCATGGCCAGCACCGCCCCAGCGAAACCGAGCAGCGCCAGCAACGCGCCACCCATAAAGAAACCCACGCCCTTGAGCGCATTCTTCGAGCCGGTAAGGATCGCCACCCACTTGTATAGCGTGCCCTGCTGGCTGTCAGGCACCAGCAATTTGATCGAGCTTTTCGCACTCATCTTGTTCAGGTCTTTGGCGATACCGGACAGCGCCTGAGCTCCCATCACCCAGGGAATCGTCAGCCAGGCCGCCGGCACGGTGAGCATCAGCAAGGCCGCCACCTGCAGACCCAGGCCGATATTCATGGTGCGATTAAGCCCCAGCCGCGCGCCCAGATAACCGCCGACCAGATTGGTTATGACGCCGAAAATCTCATAGAACAGAAACAGCGCGGCAATCTGCAGCGGCGTGTAACCGAGGCTATGAAAATGCAGCACCACCAACATGCGCAACGCGCCGTCGGTGAGGGTAAAGGCCCAGTAGTTGCCGGTTACCAATAGGTATTGGCGCACTTCGGGGGCTAGGCGGGATAAGGCGTGCATAACGATCCTGCTCGGAAGCTTGGCTGGAGGGTGTGCAACTAGGTGAGAGGGGCTTTAGCCGCGACAAATTGGAGGCAAGTCGCGGCGAAAGCCCCTCCCACAAACGCAGGGCGATTCTCAGTCGGCGGCGCCGACCATCCGCGCCAGCTCAACCGCGCGATTCGCGTAGCCCCACTCGTTGTCGTACCAGGCGTAGAGCTTCACCTGGGTGCCGTTGACCACCATGGTCGACAGCGCGTCGATAATCGAAGAGCGCGGATCGGTGCGGTAGTCGATGGATACCAGCGGACGTTCCTCGTAACCGAGGATGCCCTTGAGCGGGCCAGCGGCAGCAGCTTTCAGCAGTTGATTGACCTCTTCCACCGTGGTCGCACGCTCGACTTCGAATACGCAATCGGTCAGCGAGGCGTTGGCCAGGGGCACGCGCACGGCGTGGCCGTTGAGCTTGCCGCGCAGCTCGGGGAAGATCTCGGCAATTGCCGTGGCCGAACCGGTGCTGGTGGGGATCAGACTCATGCCGCTGGCGCGGGCGCGGCGCAGGTCCTTGTGCGGGGTGTCGAGAATGCTCTGGGTGTTGGTCAGGTCGTGGATGGTGGTGATCGAGCCGTGGCGGATACCGAGGTTCTCGTGAATCACCTTGACCACTGGGGCCAGACAGTTGGTGGTGCAGGACGCCGCCGTAACAATGCGGTGCTGCGCCGGGTCGAATAGCTGCTGGTTAACGCCCATCACGATATTCAGCGCGCCCTGCTCTTTTACCGGTGCGCAGACCACCACGCGTTTCACGCCTTGATCCAGGTACGCCTGCAGCACCGCAACGGTTTTCATCTTGCCGCTGGCCTCAATCACCAGATCGCAGCCGCTCCAGTCAGTATCGGCAATGGTCTTGTTGGCCGTGACCTGAATGCGTTTGCCGTCGATCAGGATGCACTCGCCCTCACTGCTCGCCTCGCTATTCCAGCGGCCATGCACCGAATCGAAATTGATCAGATGGGCGTGGGTTGCGGCGTCACCGGCCGGGTCGTTGATCTGCACAAACTCAAATTCAGGCCAGCCCCAGGCGGCGCGCAGCGCCAGACGACCGATACGACCAAAACCGTTGATACCTACCTTGATAGCCATAAACGAATTCCTTCTACAAAGTGATTAGGCGCTACGCGGCGCAAACATGATGATCGCCATACCGAGCAGGGCCACGCCGGCGCCCAGCAGGTCCCAATGGGTCGGGCGAATCCCGTCCACCAGCCACAGCCAGATAATTGCCATCGCCACATACACCCCGCCGTAAGCGGCATACACCCGGCCGGCGGCGGTCGGGTGCAAGGTCAGTAGCCAGGCGAACAGCGCCAGCGCGGCGGCGGCAGGCACCAGCAACCAGATGCTCTTGCCCTGCTTAAGCCACAGGTACGGCAGGTAGCAGCCGATGATCTCGGCCAGCGCCGTCAGGGCAAACAGGCCCAGGGTATTGAGCATGCTCATCTCAGTTGCCGAACTGGGCGATCCAGCCCGCATGGGCCGGATGCTGAATGGCTTTCGGCCGCAGCGCCTGCACCAGGCTAATGGCTTCGCTGCGGGCGATATCCAGCTCGATCAGGATGCGCGCAGCAATCAGCCCGGTACGCCCGGAACCGCCTTTGCAGTGGATGGCGATGGCCTTGTCAGCCGCCAGCAGCTCAGCAATTTGCGCCATGGCCGCCGGCCAGGCTGCGTCGAAATCCGCCTGTGGCACCTGCTCATCGGCCACGGGTAGATGCAGCCAGAGCAACCCTTGCGCGGCGCACAGCGCGGGCAAATCGCTGGCGGCGTTTTGCGCCAGCTCGGCGTATGGCATCAGGGTCAGCATGGCATCGGCGCCGGCCTGCCTCAGGGTGCTCAAGGCGCTGTCGATACTGCTGTCCTTGGTGCCTGGGCAAGGCGTGAAGATCAACCGACCGGGACGATTGGGAATGCTGAGAACATCAAATGGATGGGACATGCTGAGTGATCCTGAAAATTAAATGGAAGCCTGATTGACCCGTTTGGACAACTGCTCGGCCGACTCCTTGCGCTCGGAATAGCGATCCACCAGGTAGTCCGTTTGGCCGCGCAGCAGCAGGGTGAACTTGACCAGCTCCTCCATCACGTCGACCACGCGGTCGTAATAGGCCGAAGGCTTCATCCGCCCGGCGTCGTCAAATTCGAGAAAGGCTTTGGCCACCGAGGACTGGTTGGGGATGGTGAACATGCGCATCCAGCGCCCCAGCACGCGCATCTGGTTCAGCGCATTGAACGACTGCGAACCGCCGCTGACCTGCATCAGCGCCAGGGTCTTGCCCTGGGTCGGCCGCACCGCGCCCATGCTCAGGGGAATCCAGTCGATCTGCGCTTTGAACACCCCGGTCATCGCGCCATGGCGTTCCGGCGAGCACCAGACCATGCCCTCGCTCCACAGCACCAGCTCGCGCAGTTCCTGCACCTTGGGGTGATCCTCGGGAGCATCATCCGGCAGCGGCAAGCCGCTGGGGTTGAAGATCCGCGCTTCGGCGCCGAACTGTTCAAGTAGACGCGCGGCTTCCTCGGTCAGCAGGCGGCTGTAAGAGCGCGCGCGGTTGGAGCCATACAGCAGCAGAATGCGCGGTTTGTGTAGCACTGCCGGTTTGCTCAGTTGGTCGTGATCCGGCAGATCAAGCAGTTCGGGGTCGATATTCGGCAGTTCTGGGTACATAGGAATTCCTGGCATCAAAGGCTGGCGATACGGCGCAACTCGGCCTGAAGCGCCTCGCGACTTAGAGTGGTCGGCTGGGCCGCAAAAAAAGCATTAAGCCGCGTCTGAATAATCGCCACGGTTGCATCGAAAGCCGCATTGATCTGCATTGACGTGCCGGCAAGTTCAGATGGATCAGCCAAGCCCCAATGCGCCTTGAGCGCAGGCCCGAATAACACCGGACAGGCATCGCCGGCTGCCTTGTCGCACACGGTAATCACCAGCTCAGGAACCAGTTCGGCGTGCGCCTCAGTGCCTTTGCTGCTCAGCCCTTTGGTAGAAACACCTGCGCGGCTAAGGGCCGCCAACGCGAGCGGATGAACCTCGCCCTTGGGCTGGCTACCGGCGCTGTAAGCGCGCATGCCGGCTGGAGCCAAGTGATTGAATAGCGCCTCGGAAAGGATGCTGCGGCAGCTATTTGCGGTGCAGAGAAACAGGACTTTCATGGCATTCCTTGATGTGAGGCTTAGGCTAACCGCAGAGGCTTAGCCGCTCGGGTCGATTGCGCATGTTCAGTAGCTTTTCGCTATTAACCGCCAGCCAAGACTGGTTGGCCTGTACAACCACCTTCAGCATCTGCTGCACCCACTCGGGCAGCTGTGGGTGCAGGCGGTAGTACACCCACTGACCGCGACGCTGATCCTCCAACAGGCCGCAACTGCGCAGTTGTGCCAGGTGACGAGAAATCTTCGGCTGGCTGTCTTCCAGCGCAGTAGTCAGCTCGCATACGCACAACTCGCCCTCGGCAGCGATAAGCAGGGTCATGCGTACGCGGGTTTCATCGGCCAGGCATTTAAAGACACTGGTGGGGCTTATGGGTTCTAGCATCGGGGCCTCAGCGCTTGCTCTTCACCAATACAAACATTTTGATGCGTTCGTGAATCTCGTGAAGCGTGTGTTTATAGGCCTTGGCCTGTTGGCTGGTCGCTGGGTCTGCAAAATTCCAGGCAAGGTACTCTCCGGCGCCCGGCAAGGTGCTGCACTCGAAAGCAGCCTTGTCGCACAGAGTGATGACGTAGTCGAAGTGCTGACCAGCAAACTCATCTAATGACTTGCTACGCAGACTGTCGGTTGCAACCCCCAGCTGCTCCAGCGCCATGCGTGCTCGCCGGTCAACCTCATCAGGCAAAGTACCGGCGCTGAACGCCTCATAGCCATCCGGGTCGGTATGACGCAGTAAGGCTTCAGCCATTTGCGAACGGGCCGAGTTGGCCACGCAGAGAAATAACACTCGGGTTTTCGATGTCATTGCAGCAGCGCCATTAAAATTCGGTTTGGCGAATATATTAAAAACCATATATCTTGTAAACCGAATATCTTGATGACCCTACTCTCGCCACAAGCGAGCAACCAAGGAGCGATTGCATGACCCTGCAAGAGCCAGTGGATGTTCTGATTATCGGCGGCGGCCAGGCCGCGCTGGCCACAGCCTACTTTCTACGGCGCACTCAGCTGTCGTTTCTACTGCTGGATGATCAGGCGCAACCCGGCGGTGCCTGGCAGCATGGCTGGGATTCGCTGCGGCTGTTCTCCCCCGCCACCTGGAGCTCCATTGCCGGCTGGCAGATGCCCAACCCTGAGCCCGGCTACCCGCACCGCGATGCGGTGATCGACTATCTCACTCAGTACGAAGCACGCTATCAGCTGCCGATTGTGCGGCCGGTGCATGTCGATTCGGTGACCCGCGACGGCGAGTTGTTTGTGGTGCAGGCCGGCAGCCAGCAATGGCGTTGCCGCGCCCTGGTCAGCGCCACTGGCACCTGGAGCAAACCCTTTATCCCGGCTTACCCCGGCAGCGCAGCGTTTGCTGGCGAGCAGCTGCACTCAGCGCATTACCGCAACCCGCAGGCCTTCACCGGCAAGCGCGTGCTGGTGGTAGGTGGTGGCAACTCCGGGGCGCAGATTCTCGCCGAAGTTTCAAAAGTCGCCGACACCTTGTGGATCACCCCGGAACCGCCAGCCTTTCTGCCTGATGAAGTCGATGGCCGGGTGCTGTTCGAGCGCGCCACCGAACGCTGGAAGGCCCAACAGGAAGGTCGCTTGATCGACCAGCCGGTGGGCGGCCTGGGCGATATCGTCATGGTCGAACCGGTTCGTGAGGCCCGCGAACGCGGCGTGCTGGTGGCCGAACGACCGTTCCAGCGCTTCACGGCAGAGGGGGTTGAGTGGGCCGATGACCGCAGTGAAACGGTGGATGCGGTGATCTGGTGCACCGGCTTTCGCCCGGCCCTGGATCATCTGCAAGACCTGGATGTGCTGGAAGCAGATGGCAAGATTGCCGTTGATGGCACCCGCGCCAGCAAACAGCCAAACCTGTGGCTGGTCGGTTATGGCGAATGGACTGGCGCAGCCTCGGCAACCCTGATCGGCGTCACCCGCACTGCACGCAGCACGGTCAATCAAATAGTAGAAACCCTGTCGGGCGACTTGAATCAATAGAAGACCAGCGGAGCACCGCTAGACTCGGCGCTCAGTAGCAAGGAAATCGTAATGTCCAGCCAGTGTGAAGTGATCGGCAAGCAAGCCGCAGGTGCCCCTCTGGGGTTTTTCGAGCGCTACCTGACGCTCTGGGTTTTTCTCTGCATCATTGGCGGCACTCTGCTCGGCCTCTATGCGCCGACGGCAGCGCAGGCGGTGGGCGCGCTGGAAATCGCTCAGGTCAATATCCCGGTGGGATTGCTGATCTGGGTGATGATCATCCCCATGCTGATGAAGATCGATTTTCGCGCCATCGGCGAGGTCTACCAGCAGCGCGCCGGTCTGGGCGTGACGCTGAGCATCAACTGGCTGATCAAGCCATTCACCATGGCCTTTATGGCCTGGCTGTTTCTGCGCCATGTGTTCGCCGATTGGCTGCCGGCCGAGCAGATCGACAGCTACGTGGCCGGGCTGATTCTGCTCGGCGCCGCGCCCTGCACCGCCATGGTCTTCGTCTGGAGCAACCTGTGTAAGGGCAACGCCAACTTCACCCTGACCCAGGTGGCGATCAACGATTTGGTGATGGTGTTCGCCTTCGCCCCCATCGTCGCCCTGCTGCTGGGCGTGTCGTCGATCCCAGTGCCGTGGGACACCCTGCTGCTGTCGGTGGTGATGTATATCGTCATCCCCCTGGCCATCGCCCAATTTATCCGCGCGCGTCTGCTGCGCCGGGGTGATGCGGCGTTGCAAGCGGTGCTCGCGCGCATCGGCCCGTTCTCCATCCTCGCCCTGCTGGCCACCCTGGTGCTGCTGTTCTCCTTCCAGGGCCAGACCATAGTCGCGCAGCCGCTAATCATCGCCATGCTGGCGGTACCGATTCTGCTGCAGACGCTGTTTATCGCCGCACTCGGTTATTGGATGTGCCGGCAACTCAAGGTGCGCCACGATATCGCTGGGCCGGCGGCAATGATCGGTGCGTCGAACTTCTTCGAACTCGCCGTAGCGGTCGCCATTGCGCTATACGGGGTCGTCTCAGAAAACGGAAAATAAAGCACGTTAAGCTCCAATTTCGCGCAGGTACTGGTACAACGTTTCGCGGCTGATGCCAAATTCACGGGCCAGCTTTGCCTTTTGCTCGCCGGCCTTGACGCGTTGCAGAAGTTCAGCGGCGCGTTCGGGCGAAAGCGCTTTCTTGCGGCCCCTGTATGCTCCGCGCTGTTTGGCGAGCGCGATGCCTTCCCTCTGTCGCTCGCGGATCAATGCTCGCTCGAACTCGGCGAACGCGCCCATGACCGACAACATCAAGTTTGCCATCGGCGAATCCTCACCGGTGAAGGTCAGGCATTCTTTGACGAACTCGATGCGCACACCGCGCCTGGTCAGCTTTTGCACAAGGCGGCGCAGGTCATCGAGGTTGCGGGCCAAGCGATCCATGCTGTGCACCACCACCGTATCTCCTTCGCGCACGAAGGCCAGCAGCGAGTCAAGTTCTGGGCGCTGGGTGTCCTTGCCCGATGCCTTGTCGGTGAATACCTTTCCGACTTCGACCTGTTCCAGTTGCCGCTTCGGGTTTTGGTCGAAGCTGCTGACCCGGACGTAGCCGATACGTTGACCTTGCAAGATGCCCCCAAACAGAAAAGTGTCAGGAATAAATCTATGACCTTGCGTAGCTTGTGTCAATAAATTAAGCGATGGAGTCTATCCGGACGTTTCTGGGTAGGCTGTCCTGACGTCAGGTTAGGGCATAGTCTAAGCAGACAGGTCAACGCACTTGCATCATTTTGATAGTTGTAGTATTATTTAAATATGGAAAAGCAAGCCGCAACATCAATTTTCGAATCCCTCTCATCGGGCCTGCGCTTGGACGTGTTCAGGCTGTTGGTCAAGAAGGGGCCGGACGGCATGGTGGCAGGCGAGATTGCTAACGCGCTGGATATACCGCCGGCCAACCTCTCCTTTCACCTGAAGGCGTTGTCACAAGCTCGCCTGGTGACGGTTGAGAAAGAGGGCCGTTTCCAGCGTTACCGAGCGGACATCCCGTTGATGTTGGATCTGATCGCGTACCTCACGGATGAGTGTTGCACTGGCAGTCCCGCTAAATGCGTTGAAATGGTTGCTGCCTCGAACTGCGCCAAGGAACTGTTACCACCCCTGTCAGCCACACCAATGAAAGCGACAACATGAATATCCTGTTTCTTTGTACCGGTAACTCCTGCCGTTCCATCTTGGCGGAAGCGACCTTTAACCACTTGGCTCCGACAGGCTGGAAAGCGATGAGTGCGGGAAGTCAGCCGACCGGGACCGTCCATCCGCGCTCCCTGGCGCTCCCTGGCGCTCTTGGCGCGTGAAGGTATCGACACGAACGGACTGCACAGGAAATCATGGGACAACCTGCCGCTGGCTCCGGATGTGGTCATCACCGTGTGCTCGAATGCTGCTGGGGAAACCTGTCCGGCGTATCTTGGCTCGGTACTGCGTGCGCATTGGGGGTGTTGACGATCCCGCTCATGCCACAGGGACCGAAGCGGAAATCGAGGCAGCGTTCACGGCGGCCTACCGTATTTTGCGGCGTCGCATCGAAGCCTTCCTCGCGCAGCCGTTGGCGAAATTTGCGCACGACCGGACACGCTTGAAGGCGGAACTGGATCGGATTGGGGCGCTATCGGCGTAGTTTTTTTAACTTATATTTGAATACTTGATGGAGAGTTTAAATGAAGAAGATCGAAGTGTTTGACCCATCGCTGTGTTGCAGCACCGGCGTCTGCGGCGTGGAGGTTGACCAAGCCTTGGTGACTTTTGCTGCTGATGTTGATTGGGCGAAGCAGAACGGCGCGCACATCGAGCGCTACAACCTGGCGCAGCAGCCACAGATGTTTGCCGACAATGCGACCGTAAAAGGATTTTTGCAGCGCTCCGGTCAGGATGCCCTGCCATTGATCCTGGTCGATGGTGAAGTGGCCCTTGCGGGGCGTTATCCAAAGAGGGCTGAATTGTCCCTCTGGATCGGCATTGATCAACCTGCAGATGCCGCCATACCGGCGACGGGCGGTTGCTGCTCCGGCCCGCGTGGCTGCTGCTGAACAACATGGAGAAAACAATGATGAAATTCCTGCAACTTCCTCCCCGTTTTCTGTTTTTCACGGGCAAGGGTGGCGTCGGCAAGACCTCGATTGCCTGCGCCACGGCCATTCAGTTAGCCGAAGCCGGAAAGCGCGTCCTCCTGGTCAGTACCGACCCGGCATCCAATGTCGGGCAGGTATTTGGTGTCGATATCGGTAATCGCGTCACACCGATTCCGGCGGTTCCACGTCTTTCTGCTCTGGAGATTGATCCCGAGGCAGCGGCCAGTGCCTATCGGGAGCGCCTGGTCGGCCCGATCCGCGGCGTGCTTCCTGATGACGTGGTAAAGGGCATCGAAGAATCGTTGTCCGGCGCGTGCACCACCGAAATTGCCGCATTTGACGAGTTCACCGCGCTACTGACCAACGCGGCACTCACAGCTGATTACGAGCACATCATCTTTGACACTGCGCCCACCGGCCACACTATCCGCTTGCTGCAACTGCCGGGCGCGTGGAGCGGGTTCCTGGAAGCCGGCAAGGGCGATGCCTCGTGCCTCGGCCCGCTGGCCGGTCTGGAAAAGCAGCGTACTCAGTACAAGGCGGCTGTTGAAGCCTTGGCCGATCCGCTGCAAACCCGGCTGGTGCTGGTCGCTCGCGCCCAGCAGGCGACCTTGCGCGAGGTCGCCCGAACCCATGAAGAACTGGCCGCCATAGGCCTCAAACAGCAACATCTCGTCATCAACGGCATCCTGCCTCACATCGAAGCCGCTACCGACCCACTCGCCGCTGCAATCCACGAACGGGAACAAACGGCGCTGAAGAACATCCCGGCTAAGTTGACTGCGCTTCCGCGTGATCATGTAGAACTCAAGCCCTTCAATCTCTTCGGCCTTGAAGCACTGCGGCAGTTGCTGACCGACCTTCCTCCACAAGCTCCCACAGCGGTTGATTCCCCGATCGAACTCGACGAGCCCAGCGTGGCCGAGCTGATC
>JASJKW010000006.1:0-7082 GCA_037621305.1 Pseudomonas sp. | reverse complement strand
CCATGGATCTGGACTTTCCCTGTGCAGAGCTGGAAGCACGCATCGTTCAACATGAAGCCGGGATCGATGCAGGTACGGCGAATGGCCTGGTGGCCCTGGCCGGGCGTATCCGGCAATTGCGCGATCGAGGGCTGGCCGAAGTACCCAGTACCCGCCTGCTGATTGCCGCGGCCGGGCTGATCGTCTCGGGTATTCCCGTGCGCGATGCCTGCTATGCAGCTATCGTTTCCCCTCTGTCCGACGAGTCCTCGATGGTCGGCGCACTGCGCGATCTGGTCGACGCCACCTTTGTCTGATCGGTCGGTGAGCAATCATGGCTGAACCGGAAGACCTGATCAGCGATGCCGCTCGCCACGCCACCATCTTTGTACAGAAAATGTGGCGGCGATACCGTCCACTACCGGAGGGCCCGCCCACGGTCATGCTGGTCGATATCGCTCCGCGTCTCGATCTGCTAATCACCGCGCTGACCGGTAACAGTCATCCGATCCGCATCGCCCAGCTACCTCCACACCCGACCCTGCTGTCCCGCCTGTTCCGTCGCGTTCAGTTTCCCTGGCTGACTCAGCCGGTGCCGGCCACCAACGGTCAGCGGCTATGGCTGCCGACTGACTCTGGTATCGAGGATAGGGAACAGGGCAACGCGCTGTACCGGGTAATGGCATTACAACAGGCAATACGCGCCCAGCGCGGCAGCGCCGAGCTGCTCAGCCCCGACTGGGCGCCGCTGCAGGCAGATGCCTATCTGCTGCTGGAAGCCTGGGCCGCCGACGCCGAGCTGCTGAAACGGTTGCCCGGCCTGGCCGCCGATATCACCCGCCTGCGCCAGTACGCACTGCAGAAGCGCCCACCAGTGACGGCCTTCTCCCATGCCCGCCAACCGCTTGAGGCATTGCTGCAGCAATTACTGAAAACGCCTGTCGGCCTGGCTGCAGAGGGCATGCCGTTCAGCCCATCACCACAGCAATCGGTGCAGCTGGCCCTTCCGCTGCTCACTCGCCTGGGCCTCGATATTCACGACAAGGCCAAGGGTACCGCGCCACTGCTCAAGGATTGGTGGACCGGCGACTTGCGGCCGCCTTCGACCAGCGACAGCAGCGAGCTGTCCGCCAGCGACGCCTCGGGCGAACCGCAACCCGCCGCCGAACCTGCGCGCAGTTCTCACCTGCTGCGCCGGCCCGAGGTACGCGAAGCCAAGGAGGATGAAGACGAAGACGCCGGTGACGGCATCCTCATGGTGCAGGCCGATGAACCCCATCAGCAGGCCGAAGATCCCTTCGGCCTCAACCGTCCCGTAGACCGGGATGAAGATATCAGCGCCGATGAATACGGCGATATGCTGTCCGAGCTGTCCGAAGCCCGGTTGGTATCAACGCCGGGGCATTCCAAGGAAGTATTGATCTCCGATGACCCACCGGACACCAATACTGCCATGCAACTGAAAACCGCCATTCGCGAACAGCAGGGGTTGCGCTACCCGGAATGGGACTACCGAATCCAGGCCTATCGCCAACCCGGCACCACACTGCACGTATTGCCCAGCCTGCCCGGCTCGCAGCAATGGGTGGATGACACCCTGGACGCGCATCGCTCATTGCTCAATCAGATCCGCCGCCGCTTCGAGATGCTCAGCGCCCAGCGCATTACCCGGCGCAAGCAGCTGGATGGTGATGATATCGACCTGCAAGCCTATATCGACAGCTACGCTGACTTCCGCGCTGGCGGCACGCTGTCAGAGACCCTGTATCAGACGAGGCGCACCGCTGAGCGCGACCTCGCCATTACCCTGCTGATCGACATCAGTGGCTCGACCGACAGTTGGGTATCGACCAACCGGCGAATCATCGACGTCGAACGCGAAGCACTATTGCTGGTCAGCATCGCGCTGGATGGCATGGGCGAACCCTGGTCCGTGCAGGCGTTTTCGGGGGAGGGGCCGGACGCGGTGATCGTCCGTCAGATAAAAACCTTCGACGAAACCTTCAGCAACGAGGTAGCACTGCGCATCAGCTCACTGGAGCCGGAACACTACACCCGCGCCGGCACCGCCATCCGCCACGCCAGCCGCGATCTGCTGCAACAACCCGCCAGCCACCGGCTGCTGCTGGTGCTGTCCGACGGCAAACCCAACGACAAGGATATCTACGAAGGGCAATACGGCGTCGAGGATATGCGTCAGGCCGTTACCGAAGCCACTCTGCAAGGCATTTCCACCTTCTGCCTGACCATCGACCGCCAGGCTCCAGCCTATCTGCCGCGCATCTTCGGCGCGCAACACTATGCACTGCTGCCTCGCCCGGAGCTATTACCGACCGTGCTGCTGGACTGGATGAAACGTTTGGTAGTGCACTGAGCGGGGCCGCTCAGTGCGCGGCGTCCCGCTTGACTATTTTTCCGCCAAGGGTAATGACCGCGAAAATGATCGCCCCCGCCAGAATCCCCACTCCCGCTGACATCAGCGTCGGCAGGAGCCCGCCCAGTATCGAGCCAATCCACGGCAAATCCACCGTGTGCTCTGCGGTGTTCTCGATCCAGTGGCCGATGGCCTGGAAACCATGGGTGAGGATGCCGCCACCCACCATGAACATGGCCGCCGTACCGACCACCGACAGGGTTTTCATCAACCAGGGCGCCAGCCACAGGATGCCATGCCCGACCTTTTGCCCCACAGGGCTGTCCCGCTCCGTCAGCGCCAGACCCAGATCGTCGAGCTTGACGATGCCCGCAACCAGACCATAGACACCCACGGTGACTGCCAGCGCAATGGTCGCCAGTACCAGCACCTGAGTCATAAAAGTCGCCGCAGCGACTGTCCCCAGGGTAATGGCGATGATCTCGGCAGAGAGAATGAAGTCCGTGCGCACGGCGCCGCCGATCTTGTCCTTTTCAAAGGCGACCATATCCCGGGTAGGATCAGCCAGCGCTTCACGCTGTTGCGCATGCTTCTCGCTGTCGTCATGGAAGAATTTGTGGGCCAGTTTCTCGAACCCTTCATAACAGAGAAAGGCACCACCCAGCATCAGCAGCGGCGTGATCAGCCAGGGGATGAAAGCGCTGATCAGCAATGCCCCCGGCACCAGAATGAACTTGTTGCGAAAGGAGCCCTTGGCCACTGCCCAGACCACCGGCAGCTCCCGGTCTGCCTTGACGCCGCTGACCTGTTGCGCGTTAAGCGCTAGATCATCCCCGAGCACACCCGCGGTCTTCTTGGCGGCAACCTTGCTCATGAGGGAGACGTCATCGAGCAGCGTGGCAATATCATCAAGCAGCAAGAGCAGACTGGAAGCCAAAGGTGACACCTCATATGGTAATGAACAGGAAGTCCGACAGAGTATTGACCCTCCCGTTCCTTTGAGCCAGTTACCTATTGCAGGTACCGCTTGGAGCATCAACCCGCTGTCCGACGCCGCAACATGATAATCTGCCAGGGTTATCCTTATCCCAAGACCATTTTATGAGCTTCAGTCAAAGCCTGCTGCTACTCGCAGCCATCATTCTCGGCGGTGCTTTCCTGGCCATTGCCGAAATTTCCCTGGCCGCCGCACGCCCGCTCAAGCTGCGCCAGATGGCCGACAACGGTAATACTCGAGCCCTGCGCGTCATCGCTGTGCAGCAGAACCCAGGCAATTACCTGACGGTGGTGCAGATATCCATCAATGCCCTGGCGATTCTCGGCGGCATCGTCGGTGAGGAATTTCTGACAGCCCTGTTTACCCAATTGTTCCTGCTTGTCTTGGAGCCGCCTCTGGCGACAACGCTGGGCTTTGCGATGTCCTTTCTGGTATTGACCTCGCTGTTCATCGTGGTAACCGACCTGATTCCCAAACAGGTCGCCATGGCTTTGCCCGAACCGCTGGCGGTGTTTTCCATCGGTCCGATGCGTATATTGAATATCCTGTTGCGCCCCTTGGTATGGTTCTATTCGCGGCTGGTCAGCAGTCTGATCAAACTGCTACGCCTACCGGCCCGCCGCGATGACGAAGTCACTCCCGAGGATATCCTTGCCCTGACCGAGGCCGGTGCACGCTCGGGATTGCTGGCGCCCGGCGAACAGCAGGCGATCGAGAACATCTTCGAGCTGGATACCCGCACGCTGCCCAGCGCCATGAGTACCCGCGACGAAATCGTGTTCTTTCTGGTGGATGATTCCGATGCGCTGATCCGCTCGCGCATTAACGACACACCGCACTCGGCCTATCCGGTATGTGAGGGCGATATCGATCACATCGTCGGCTACGTGTCGATGAAAGACCTGTTCAAGCGCGTACTGCATAACGAGCCGATTTCGCTCAGCGACCCGACCCTCCTGCACAAGCCATTGGTGGTGCCGGACCGGCTGACCCTGGCGGAACTGCTCAAGCAGTTTCGTCAGGTCGGCGAGGATTTCGCGCTGATCGTCAACGAATACAGTCTGGTGGTGGGACTGATCACGGTGAACGATGTGATGAGCATCGTGATGGGCGATCTGGTGCCGCCGTGGTACGAGGAGCAGATCGTGCGCCGGGATGATAATTCCTGGCTGATCGATGGCATCACGCCCATTCAGGACGTGCGTCGCGCGCTGGAGATCGAGGATATCCCCCAGGAAGATGGCTACGAAACCCTGGCCGGCTTCATGATGGCCATGCTACGCCGGGTGCCACGGCGTACCGACCGGGTGGTTTGGGGCGAATATACCTTCGAGGTGGTGGACGTGGACAGCTACCGCATAGACCAGGTGCTGGCCACTCGCACCTCACCTCTCAGCTCCGCCAATGTGGAATAGCCCGCCCCGCTGGAGATAGACTCGTCCGATCTCCCGCGAGCCGGTCAGATTGAGGTGCGACTCGTCCCGATACAGGGGGATGCCATTGAGCACCGTCTCGCAGCGCTGTTCATCACAGATAGCCTCGCGCGGGTTGATCCACTCCACCTGAGGAAAGCGCTTTCTGGCTATCTCCTTGAATTTATAGAAGTTACCCAGCTGGCGCTGAACCGCGTCGGCATCCAGAGAGCAATTCTCCATATCCTTTAAAAGGCAGTGCGCATAGGCAGCAGAAGGCAGCTCAGGTACCCCCTCGATGACAATTACCCGGTGCTGACGTTGCAGCAACCATTCCAGCGTATCGAGAAAATACTCCTCGAACGCCGGGTTCTCCAGGTACGAGCGCCACCACGCTCCCAGCATAACGGTCATCGGCCGCTGATCCAGATAAGCACTCAGCGCCCGACTACGGTCCCGCTTTTCCGCATCATGCGCAAAGGCTTGGTCAGCCCGGTCGACACTGACAAAAGGCGTCGACGCCTGGGTCACCAACAGCATTGATGTGCCGGAACCCATCAGCAACTGCTCGACAAAGCCGGCCAGCGCCGTGGCATGAGAATCACCAATCAACACCCCGTCTGGCGCAGCGTCAGCGGCGCCCAGGCGACAAGCACTGCTCTGGTCGAAGTGGATCTCGTCGCCTTTGAAGCAGGGCTTGTAAGCATCGCCGGCGTCCTG
Source organism: Pseudomonas sp. (assembly GCA_037621305.1). Lineage (GTDB taxonomy): Bacteria > Pseudomonadota > Gammaproteobacteria > Pseudomonadales > Pseudomonadaceae > Halopseudomonas. Next base: position 1,600 of record JASJKW010000006.1, on the reverse strand, counting down.
GGAAATGATGCGGTACAGATCCCGGCGCTCGGCGGGAATCCGGAAACTGGTATCGTCGGCCAGTCTGATGGTGGTCTGGATGGCCCAGATCGCCAGCAATGGCAATATGATCAGCAGCATCAATGATTGCCGGAACCGCCAGGGCCGGTAGCGGTAGCGGTTCTCCACATATCGGTAGCTGAGCCAGGACAGCAGAGTGACCAAGCCGACCATGGCCAGCCGGTTAAGCCAGGTAAGCTCGACCAATTGGTAATGCATGAGCGCCACAGGCGGCCAATGCCATAGATACAGGGAGTAGGAAATGGCGCCGATGAAGACCATTACCCGCAGGCTGAGCAGACGCGCCACTAGCGTCCGGGAATGGTGCATCCCCGCGTACAACACCAAGCCAGTGCCCAAGGTCGGCCATAGCGCGTTATAGCCGGGGAAGTGGTCGGCGCCGCTGATCAGCAATGCCGTGCCGATGATCAGCAGCAACCCCATGGCGGACAACAACTCGGCCCCGGCACGCTGCAGGGTGGGCAGGTACTGGGCGAACAGGGCCAGGCCACCGCCCAGCATCAGCTCGAACAGCCGAGCCGGCAGCAAGTAGTACGCTGCCTTCGGATGAGAATCGGCCAGGTACACTGACAAGCCGAAAAGCGCCGCCCACAGCAGCAGAAACAGCAGGACCGCGCTGCGCTGTCGAATAACGCGCCAACTGAGAAATAATGCTGCCGGCCAGAACAGGTAGAACTGCTCCTCCACCGCAAGTGACCAGGTATGCAGCAGAGGCATGGAGTGCGCTTCGGGGGAAAAATACTGCCGCAACTCGGCGAAATAATAGAAGTTGCTCAGCCCAACCAGTGACGACAGCCAACTCTTGGCGAAAACATAATAGTCCTCATCGAAATAGTATGGCGAGATCAGCAGAAAGGTCGTGGTGGAGACCAAGAGGAACAGCGGTACCAATCGCCGGATTCGTCGCGCATAAAAATCCCGGAAACGAAAGTTGCCGAGGCTCAACGACCGCTCCAGCGTTTGGGTAATGACGTAACCGGAGATGACGAAGAAAACATCAACCCCGATAAACCCGCCGGTAATACCCGGTACCTGGTAGTGGAACAGGATGACCAGCACGACCGCCAGAGCGCGCAGCCCTTCTATATCAGTACGAAAAACACGCATGGCGGCGGGTCTCCACGACCACATGTAATAGGGAGAAAGCTTTTCAGTGTTTCACCAACAACTCAGCCGGAGTGCACCGGTCCTGAGACTGGAAGCAAACCGGCTGAACTAATACCTCACACCTGCATCACACCATGCGCCGCAGCACGCCATCCTTCTTCACGAAGTGGTGCAGCAGGGCCATCCCCGCATGGCCTACCACAAGGATCAGCAGCGACCAGGCAATCAGCGAGTGCATGCTACCCAGGGTGGCCATCCAGCCGATCTCGGGGCCACCGCCGGCAACCAGTTCGACACCAAAGGGATCCCAGCCATAGCCATTCCCGATCATGATCATCAGACCGGTGATCGGCAGTAACAGCATGCCGAGGTAGAGCAGACCGTGACCGGCCTTGACCAGCAAGGCCGTAGCCGGGGCCTGCTCCGGGCGGTT
>JASJKW010000005.1:0-5376 GCA_037621305.1 Pseudomonas sp. | reverse complement strand
CCAGGTATTGCTCGTGCACACCGGAGGATGAGATGAAGCGCCGAATAACTCTATTCTTCGCAATAGCGCTACTGGCATCAAGCCTGACGGTTAGCGCAGCGGATGAGGTCTACTACCGCATTGGTGGTGCCAACCCGATTTCCATTGCCGCGTCTTCCGGCATTCCTCAGTCGCCTGCCTTGGTCAACATGGGTGTGCGTTGGAACATGGACGCATCCTGCGGCAATTTTGATCTCGGATACTCGGTATCAAATTCACTCAATGGCGTGACCAATAGCTTCCAGAACCTGATGGGTAACGTGATTCAGAACGCCCAAGGGGCCGTGGCATCGCTGCCGGCCATGATCATCCAACGCTCTTACCCACAGTTGTATGAGCTGCTGAGCAACGGTGTGTTGCAAGGCAGACTGGACTTTGACCGGGGCAAGCTGTCATGTCAGAGCATGGCCGGCCAGATGGGCGACTGGATGATGGGCTCAAGATTGCAGCAGGTAGCTGCGGGTGAGGCCTGGTCAGATGCGGCAGCGAGTACCCGTGACCCCGTTCAGGCTCAGGCACAGGTGGAACAAACGGCTGGGAATGACGGCGTGACCTGGGTGGGAGGCAGCAAGCGTGGTGGCCAGGGCCAGGAGCCGATCAATGTCGTCACCGATGTTGTGGTGGCTGGCTATAACTTGCTGCATGAGCGTAGCTCCATGGAAACCCAGCCGATCAGCGGTGGAGGCACCGGCTGGGGAGCTGCACCCACCAACAGCGGATCCTGGCCTGGTGGTGGCAACCAGGCAGGTAACGTGGCAACTGGTACCGGGGTCTGCCGGGGTGGCATGTGTACTTTATGGGGCACTCCTGAAGATGCAGCGGTTTGGATTACCAAAGTCATTGGCGAAACACGCCTGCAGACCTGTGATAACTGCGAGCGTGGGGCGGGCCGTGCCGGAACCGGGTTAATCAAGGATTTGGAAGAAGAACAGCAAAACATCCTGAGTATTTTGGTCCAGCTGATTGCCGGGTCCCTGGAGATCAACCCCGAGAACCTGCGACAGGTTTCAGGCGGCGAGGGCCTGGCTGTTTCCCGCGGCGTCATCGAAGCCATTCGGGCGGACCCGGACTCGGAGCTGCTGGCTCACCGGCTGGCAAGTGAAATGGCACTGTCACGCACCCTGATCAAAGCCATGTGGGCCCGGCGCACGTTACTGGCCGGAATGACTGAACCCGCAATCGCCGAGGTCTCCGCCAGCGTGCAGTCACCCATCGCGCCGGCGCTGAACCAGAAGTTCGACTCGCTGGATCGGGATATCTACGCCCTCAAGACAGAGCTGGAAATCCGTACTGCAATGGCAAACAACACAGCCATGATCGCACTTGAGCGCGCGGCTGGCAGATCAGAGGGTGCCAGCCAGGCGGAAACATTCTCGCCAGATTCCCTGTTCGATAGCCGAGGCCGCCCTAAACCCAGCCCCGGAACGCCCTGATGAGCGACAAAGGCAACTTCAAGCGCCTGACCCTGGTAGCGACCATTGCAACTCTGGTCACGTTCATTGTCGGCTTGATGATGGTGTACCTGGGATCGCGGCTGGCCGGCGGAATCGACGGTTATGGGCAGCTACTGGAGTCAGCAGCCCCCGCCTTACTGGTCTGGCGCTTGTTGTTGTATGCCCTCCTGGTACTGGCATGGATGGGGCAACTGCGTAAGCGGGTAGTGCAATGGCTGAAGGAGGATGCGGATGGTGGGACTGAAGGCCTGGCTCGGTTACATCGCCTGGAGTGCGCCGTCGTAATACTTGCCGTGGTGGTTGAGACGTACAACCTGTATGCAACATGGGGCCACACATGAACGCCAACCTGGTTGTCACCGATTACATGGAAGCGCCCTTGCTGCTGTTGGCCTGGATCGTCAACAACTCCCTGTGGAATACCTTGATGATGACCGGGCTGGCAGCAGTGCCCTTTATTGCCATGATGGTATCTGAATGGTTCCGGGCACGCCGGGAAGGCGATGATGAAGGCAACCGGGGTAAGGTGGCAATCAACCGGATTGAGACCGGGCTGTACGCCATGGTGTTGTGTTACGCGTTTACGTGCTTGCCCCTGCTCAACGTCTCAATCAACCCAGCCAACAACATTCCTCGACTCGACGATAGCGGAAACGTCTGCTCCGTCGCGGTGGTCGGGGAAGGTGAATGGGGTAGCGCTACGCTCAATTCGATGGCCGGACAAACCGCAAGCATTCCGCTCTGGTGGGCGTTTGTGCACATCCTCTCGAAGGGGCTGACCAATACAGCTGTCGCGGCCATCCCTTGCACACCTGACTGGCAATCGATCGCTACCGAAGTTGACCTGCAGGAGGTCGAGGATCAGGTGCTGCGGCTGGAAGTCAGCGAGTTTCAGCTGGCATGTTACGGCGCTGCGCGTAACAAACTGTTCAGAGAGCAACCCAACATGGACCGCGCTTTGGCCAGAGACACCGCATGGCTGGGCTCTCAGCATCTGGTGAATACGCCGGGTTTGTACGACTCCTTCTATGCGCCTCGACCCATCCAGGGGTTTCCATATGTAGAGGCGCGGGACTCTGCCAGAAGTAATACCGGTCCGGGACTGCCCGGCTACCCAAGTTGCTCGGAATGGTGGTCAGACAGCGTCCACGGTTTGCGCAAGCGCCTTTATGATGAGGTCAATCCCAGCTTGTGGACGAGTATCCAGGCTGCGGTAGGGGTGCACGCGTCTGCCGAGGAGGCCGTCATCAGGCGTATGGTCAGCCCTCGGGAAAGTGCGGCTAACGGCAGGCACCTGCGACCGGTGGCAGGCTATCGGGATATCGGCGGTGGCGGTCGAGTAGAGAATGCCATTGATGCAGTAACAGGCGTCGCTTCTGGCATGGTAGGAAGCGTAGGCGGCGGCGTGTACGTGGCCAAAGGAAAAGCCGGTATGGATATGCTGAAAATGGCGTTGCCTATGGTCCAGGCAGTCCTGGTTATGGCGGTGATTATCCCTTTGCCCTTGATCATGGTCATGTCCGGCTACAGCTTGACTGTCGCTGGCACAGCGACCTTCGGACTATTTGCCATCTGGTTTCTGACCTTCTGGTGGGAGCTGGCCAGGTGGCTGAGCAATAACCTGATTACCATGCTGTACAGCGGCGGTGCTTCAACCACAGGTGCGCTGGAAACGGCATTTGGGATGGCCAACCTGTACGACAAATCATTGCTGGTCATGATTGAGTGGGCGATGTTCTTGTTGTTGCCGATGATCTGGATGGCGGTGATGGCGTGGGCTGGTATCAAGATAGGCAGCCAGCTTGGTCAGCAACTAGAAAAAGGCTCTTCGGGAGCAAAAAGCGCGGGGGACCAGGGTTCTAGTAGCGCGCTGGGAGCCGCCACCAAAGGCAAAGTGCGGTGATCGATGCACTTTGCCTGACCTACTACTAATCGTCATCGATCTTGATGCCGGCCATATAGTATCCATAGCCCTCATTGCCGTTCATATATCCGTCCTGGAGTTCGTCTTCGTATCCGAGAGCAGCTTCTTGATCGGTATGAATGCTTGCCTTAGCTGCCATGACTGCCAGTGCGCCTACCATGGAAAAAGTTGAAACCACCGCTCCTTGCACAACGCGAACGCCCTTGCTGGCAGGGGGGAGCTGGTGATTTTTCTCTGCAACGGCCTGAGCATCATCAATAATTTCCCCGAAAATATTGCATGGCTGCCCATCGGCGCGCTGTGGCAGCTCCGCTGGGGGACTGGTAGAAGCGAGGTCAGGAATGGGCTCGCCGTAAATGTTGAAGGCCATATCCTTCTCCAGAGCTTTACGGGCATTATTATCCAAAAGGTAGCAGGCAAAGCTTCATGCGTCCAAACGATCGGTGGTTAGCTCGGATGGCTGGCCCTCAAAAGGCGCAAAAGGCAATAAGGGAAGGGCAGAACAAGGGATAAGGGGCTTACCTGAAAAGGTTCATTACAGAAAGCCTAAAGGGTGAGGACAAAAAGATCATTACAACCCCACCCACAGAGGATTGGCAGCGCCATTTGAGATGCTGCTGGATGGGGACATAAGTTTACATAAGGCTGACCTACCGGCTCTCACGGGTTAAAGTGTTCGCTTTTACGACCCAGCTAGGAGTTGTTGCGTGAACACGGAAAATCATTCCCAGACGGCCGCCTTTCTCTGGTCTATTGCCGATCTGCTGCGCGGCGACTTCAAGCAGTCCCAGTACGGCCGCATCATTCTGCCGTTCACGCTGCTGCGGCGCATGGAATGTGTGCTGGAGCCGACCAAGGCCACGGTGTTGGCCCAGGCGCAGGAGCACAGTAACAAGCCCGACCTGGTCCGTGAGCGCCTTCTGCTGCGTGCCTCCGGCCAGCAGTTCTTCAACGCCTCACCGCTGAGTATGGCGACGCTGTCTGACACCCAGACCAGCGAAGACCTGATGAGTTATGTGCAGTCCTTCAGCAAGGATGGCCGTGAAATCTTCGAGCATTTCGAGTTCGAGAACTTCGTCCAGCAACTGGCCAACGCTGACCTGCTGTATCAGGTGGTGCAGCGCTTCGCCGCCACGGATCTGAGCCCTGGGCGCATCAGTAACTTCGGCATGGGCATCATCTTTGAAGAGTTGATCCGCAGGTTCGCCGAAAGCTCCAACGAAACCGCCGGGGAGCACTTCACTCCGCGTGACATCGTGCACCTGACCACCTCGCTGGTAATCACCGGCCAGGACGACAAGCTCAAGCCCAACAACATCGTCACCATATATGACCCAACAGCGGGGACGGGCGGGTTTCTGTCCGAGGGCGATGAATACATTCAGTCCATCAGCGAAAAAGTCACCGTATCGCTGCACGGCCAGGAGCTGAACCCCGAGTCCTACGCCATCTGCAAGGCGGACATGCTGATCAAGGGGCAGAAGGTCGAGAACATCAAGCTGGGCAACACCCTGTCGGACGATCAACTGACCGGCGCGGAACATCACTTCGACTTCATGCTCAGCAACCCGCCATTCGGAGTGGAGTGGAAAAAGGTTCAGAAGCAGATCACCGATGAGCACAAGCAGAAGGGGTTCGACGGCCGCTTCGGCCCGGGCTTGCCCCGTGTATCCGATGGCTCGCTGCTGTTCCTGCTTCACCTGGTCAGCAAGATGCGCGATTCGCGTGAAGGCGGCTCGCGCATTGGCATCATCCTCAACGGCTCGCCGCTGTTTACCGGCGGTGCCGGTTCGGGCGAGTCGGAAATCCGCCGCTACCTGCTGCAGAATGATCTGGTCGAAGCCATCGTCGCGCTGCCCACCGATATGTTCTACAACACCGGCATTGCTACCTATGTGTGGGTGCTGAGCAACCACAAGGCCGCCGAGCGCAAGGGCAAGGTACAGCTGAACGACGGCA
>JASJKW010000004.1:0-21872 GCA_037621305.1 Pseudomonas sp. | reverse complement strand
CACGATCGCCGGCAGCCAGAGCGCCGTCGTCACCGGCCCCGAAAACGAAGAAATCCACTGCGACGAATACGGCCGCATCAAAGTCCAATTCCACTGGGACCGCCACGGCCAGGCCGACGCCCACACCAGCTGCTGGCTCAGAGTCGCCAGCAACTGGGCCGGCGATCGTTACGGCGGCATCGCCATTCCGCGCATCGGCATGGAAGTATTGGTGTCCTTCCTCGAAGGCGACCCCGACCAACCGCTGATCACCGGTTGCCTGTACCACAAGACCCATCAAGTCCCGTACAACCTGCCGGAACACAAAACCCGCAGCGTCTTCAAAACCCTCAGCACCCCCGGCGGCGACGGCTTCAACGAACTGCGCGTCGAAGACAAGGCCGGTGAGGAACAGATCTTCATCCACGCTCAGCGCGACTGGGACCAGAACATCCAGCATGACCAGAAGCTCCGCATCGGCAACGAACGCCACGACCGCGTGGAAGCCAACAGCTACACCGAACTGCTCGCCGAAGAACACCACACCACCCACGCCGATCGCAAAACCGAGATCAAGGCCGACGATCACCTGACCGTCGCCAATAACCAACACATCAAACTGGGCACCGCCCACCTGCTCCAGGCCGGCCGCGAAATCCACCTTAAAGCCGGTCAGAAAATGGTTATCGAAGCCGGCATGGAAATCACTCTTACAGCCGGCGGCAGTTTTATCAAAATCGATCCCAGCGGAGTAACCCTGGTTGGGCCGCAGGTGCGGATGAACTCGGGTGGGAGCCCGGGAAAAGGTAGTGGTGCTTCAACCTTGATGCCGGTGATACCGGGTACGGCGGATAACGATACCACTGGAGAAATCACTCAACTTCCGCAGGCCAACACCCCAGAAAGGTTGGTCGCAGCGGCGAAAGATGACTTACTACTGAGTACGCAATGCCATCGCCAGCCCGACGGCAATTGTTCATTGGAGGCCTGCCCGTGCATGAGCAACTGAACCACCTTCATTGCCGGCGCCATGATGCATTACCGACCGCCGATGATGACCTGTACCTACTGCTGGATGGAGCGTTGCTTAATGCACCCCGACTGGCTTATGAAAACGACAGCAACCCTCAGCTCGATCAACTCTATCAAGGCACCCGCCATGCCTCAGCCATCGATGTAAGTCCTTGCCTCGTAAAACCTTCAGCTAACTCGCAACTATGGACAGCAGAACACCAATGGAAAGCATCTGGCATAGTGATTCAAACCAAAGCCTCCATGGCTCAACTGGCCGACCATCTCCGTAGCTTGATCAGTGTGCGACTGCCGTCAGGCCAGTTCGCTTATCTTCGCCACTACTCCCCTGAATGGCTGCTGCGCCTATTGAAGAGCTGCACGGTCGCGGAAGTCAGCGCCTTCGCGGGTCCGGCCAGTGCGTGGATGATTGCCACTGGCGAAGAATGGCTTCAGCTCCTCCCTGAGCACCCCGGTGAGTACCGACATGCGCATGACGAAGGTTGGTTTTCCATCAGCTCTGCACAACTGGATGAGTGGAAGCAACAGGAGCAGGCTCGGTTTCTTGAGCGCATGGTAAAGCACTTTGGGTGCACCCAAGATGAGCCCAGAGGCCAACAACAACGCTCGCAGCTCGCACAGCTGATATCCCAAGCCGGCCATCTCGGATTCAATCAAGAACACCTGTGCATTCACTATCTGGAACTCACATGGGCTTTTCCCGACAAAATGACCTCTAAATCAATCGTCAGCTTGTTATCCGATCCAACTCAGAGTGGCAGCACCAGATTACGTCAGGCGGAAGAGCAGATTTTTGGATTGGCCAGGGAGGCATGATATGTCCTACACCGTAAAATCAGGCGATAGCCTCAGCCTCATAGCACGAGTAAACGGCACCACCATCGCAACACTGATGCGGCTCAACCCGGATATCCCGGATGCCAACAAAATCTATCCAGGACAACAGATCAATTTACCCTCGGAGGCTAATCGGGAAACCCGCACCGTGGGTCAGGTAACGGACTGCAGTGAATGCTCTGACGAATATGTAGATCTTGTTCATCAAGCGGAAGAAGGCGTTCTCATCCCTATCACCGCGCAAGGGCAAAAAGAGATCGAACAGGAAGAGGCGGTTCTGGAGCAGCTGATTCGCCAGTTCTATAGCGGTTTAGAAGGGATAGAGCAGGACATTGTTACGCACAAGAACGCGTTCATGGAACAATTGATGCGCGAACGAGTAATTGACGAAAGCCAACCTTCAGCACCATTTCGCTTGACGGAAATACGCCGTCTGGCAGGGAAAAAGCATTATGCCTATGTGCGTAGCGACAGCGGTTGGCGGCGCCACAGAAGCTATAGCATCGAATCTCAAGACCGCGCGCGACAAGAAGGTTGGTTTGACCATGCCACGGGTCGAGTCGATCCCGGCAAGCTGGGCAATGCAATCAAGAAAGACCTCAAGATCCAGTTCAACGTGCCCATCTATCAGGATTTTTCTGACTGGTGTTTACTGGAGTGGCAGAGCGACGAAGTAAAATGGACGCCAGTCGAAGGTATGCCACCCATTGTTTCCAGAGCGGAAGCACAGGCCATGCGGTTCGCCATGGGAGCAAGCCTCAATGCCGGATACGATCCAAAGAAAATAGCCGCTCATATCGCCGCCAAGGCCACTGCCAGCGCCAGCCTCGTAGAAGGCAAAGCCTCCAGCGAAGTAGCCTGGCCCGCTGAAGAAGAAAGCGAGTGGACGATCAGGTATCGAGACGAAGACAATCAGCTGCAGACAGCCTCCCTCGGCAGGTTCCGCGCCTTGGCTCGTGCGGAGCTATCCGGGTTCGCGGGGGCCAGTGCTATCCTTGCCGCGAATATCCATGTCACCGCTGAAAATGGTATACCCCAACTACGCGGTGTCGGAGGTACGCGCAAACCCGGCAACGAAGCCGCAAATGCCGAAGCGGGTGCTTTCGCTGGCGTCAGGGCGGATGGAAAAGTGGAAGGTGCGATCGAATGGATGGATATGCTGGAGGACCACCCAACATGGACAACCCTTTGCAGCTTGGGGGTCGGAGCAGGGGCTGCACTGGGGCTGGGTGCAGAGGCCAGAGTAAAATTGAAATGGAGCTCAGAAACGGGAAGCTTTTACTTTAACTTACATGCTGGAGTTGTGGTTGGTCCGGGTGCTTCGGGTGAATTTGGGGCAGAGGTGGGGGCTGGTGCATTCCTGGCGATGTTGCACTGCGTCTACAATGGTTTGTTGGAAGTTAATTTCCGCAGACTGGAGGATGTTGACGAGAGGGCGTTTGAGTATTTATGTGGATTCGTTCTTCATGGCGTCCTGACTGGTGCATCCATCGCAAGCGAGACAGCTATACTAGGAACACGACTAGCAAACAACATAATAGAAGAATCCTTACTTATACTGCGGAAACACGGAACAGCCATGCAGCGTGAGCGATTGGCTTTCCAGACAGCCGACCATGTTTTGCAAGATATAGCCAATGGCACTAAGAGCTGGATAGAACACTCCCCCCCAGAAGTTAAAGGACCACTTTTGGATATATTGTGCTACGACTACTGGTTGACGCTGGAGAGGATAGGTGTTGCTGGGTTTTACAAAAGAGAAAGAGCCATACTTAATATCTTGGAAACTTCACGCTCTTGGAGGGACTATGAGGAAATGGTAACCAGAATGAATCCTCAGGGGAGAAAACAGAGTTTTGACGCCAACAGAAAGCGCTTAATCAACCTCATGAGCTGGTTACCCTCCTTGAAACTCTATACGATTGAAGCCGAGCTTCAGAATAAAGAGCCTCTGGCGGGGCGCCCTGTGCGGCTTGCACGCCATATCACTTTAACGGAGCAGAGCTATGCTTAAGCTTTGGAGAATCTGTTCTCTATTAGTAGCGATTACGACAGCAAACGCTTGCACGAACGAACCTAAGCAAATAGACACTAACTCCACGTTGGACGCTTTAGTCTCAAAATCGATAACGGACCAAGTTTTCATTGAGGGCGGCAGTTATACTATGGGAGATTTCGGCGCAGTGCAAAACGGACAGTGGCTCCCTTATTTTCCGCCCACTGCAGAAAGAAACAAAGCACACACCGTAAAGCTATCGAGCTTCTCCTTATCCGCCTATGAAACCACCTGGCAAGACTTCGATACCTACAACCTGATACATAACAGACCGATTGTGATCAAGGGGCTGAGGCAAGAATTTGAGAGGGAGCCTTACTTGCAGGATATAGAAGATGATTATGATATTCGAAAACCAGCCAGAGTGACGTGGCAGGAGGCCAAGGATTATTGCCTATGGCTTGCAGAAGAAACAAATATAGCGTTCGACCTTCCTACTTCTGCCCAGTGGGAGTTTGCTGCCCGAAACCGGGGTGATCAAAAATGGGTGTATCCGACTCATGACGGGAAAGCGACCCCAAACAAAGATCGGCGAGGAGGAGAAGGCTGCGGTTTCTGGTCCATGAGGTGTTCGGTAGGTACTAACTTGCCACCCAATCCACTGGGTTTATATGACATGAACGGTAATGCGGAAGAGTGGGTTAACGACTGGTATTCCGAATCGTATTACACGGAAAGCGATGGCGCGACAAACCCTCTTGGGCCAGAAGAAGGCACAGAGAAAGAAATTCGCAGCCTGGAGTTAGGCCCTCTCAGTTTCAGCTTTTCAAGGGTTGGCTCGCCTGCAGTTCTCCAAGACGGCTCCGTAGCGCTTGCAGGCTTCCGCTGCGCAGTGCAAAGCCCAGACCCAATCAGATAATGGCCCACCCTACCCGCCCCGTCATTCTTCACACAGCTTGAAGAATGACGGGGCAGGATCAGAGCTCCTGCTTACTTGCTCTGCCCAGACATGGCCGCAATAAAGGCCGCCATTTCCGCCTTCTTGTCCGCTTCGATACGCTGCACGTTGGGGTTCTGGCTCAGCAGTTCAAGCAAGGCCTGCGCTTCGGGCCAGTCGCCCAGCAAGTCGAGGCCGAACAGTTTCTTGGCCACAACCTGTGCCAGATCGATACTGAAGAGAAACAGGATGTCGGCGATGGTCATCTCGCTGCCGGCGACGTAGGGAGCAAAGCGGCCATGTCGGCGCAGGGCGGCGATACCGGCTTGCAGCTCCGCTTTGGCCTTGTCCTTCACGTTCTGCTCTACTTTGCCGCCGAAGAAGACTTCTGGGTAACAGGTACGGGCCGGCAACTCGATATACAGCTCGATTTCCTTGGCCAGTGCCCGAACGGTAGCCCGTGCGAAAGGATCGCTCGGCAGCAGTGACTTGCCGCCCTGGGTCTCTTCGATGTATTCGAGGATGACGTTGGTTTCGCTGATGAAGCCTTGCTCGGTCTCCAGGCAAGGCACCTTGCCGCGGGGGCTCATTGCCAGAAATTCGGCATCCTGACCGCCACGCACGGTATTGATTTCAAAATCCACGCCTTTTTCCAGCAGCGCTAATTTGGCCATATTGAAGTAGTTGCTGACTGCAAAACCGTGAAGTCTGAGCATTGTTTTTTATCCGTCTTGTTTTTGAAGAACGCCAGTTTCAATCAGAAAGCGGGGATACGTCCAGCACATCACCGCTGTGAATTTTGCCGGGATGGATCGCCGCATTGCCACTCTGACACCGCGTGGTTAGACTGCGAGAGTAGTTTACCGTCTATCTGAAAAGGTACTGCCCATGTCACTGACTCCCGAAGAAATCGACGATATCAATCTGCTGGCTCAGTACAATCTCGCCAATACACAGGCGGGGCTCAAGGTTCATCAACAGGAAGCGTCCGCCACGACAGTGGAGACTGCCGCGCGGCTGTATCAGCGCGGGCTCACTACCATGGATGATGGAGGGTATCTGACCAGCCTGGGGCTGGAAGCCGCCGAACATGCTCAGGCGCTGGTGACCATTCTGCGCGCCAAGTAAGTCAGTAAAGAAACAACCTCAATGGACTGCCGCTCGATTTCATGAGCGGCCATGCCACCACAGCGGTAGTGGTACGAGCATCAGTCGTCCAGATCCAGTTCGATTTCATCGCCCGTCAGATCACCCAGCACCTGTTCCAGCACCGTGCTCAGCGGCTCGCCATCGCTGTCATAGATCCAGCCCTGCGTTGAATGATAGCCAAAGTGCAGCGTGCCGTCCGGTGTCGCTACCCATAGTTCTCGTGAGGCCGGTTGTCGACCGATCACCAACCGCGGACCTGCCGCGAGCATCAGTATCAGTGATCCTTCAGCCTGTTCCATCTCCAGATCCAGATCGGCAGCGTCCAGCGCCTGCTCGATACGGTCCTGAATCAGATCAACCTGCTGGTTGAATTCGCTTTCACTCAAGTCTTGCATTGCCTTGTTCATCCTACTTCTGCGGCGGGGTGCGCCAGACTGCCGGGCTGGGTATACTGCCGGATATTGTCCGTTTATCAACTGGGATTTCACCATGAAAAGATCCATAGCGGCATTCTTCATGCTTCTGGTGCTCGTCGGCTGCGGCCAGAAAGGCCCTCTGTACATGCCCGAAGAGACAGCCGGCCAGCCGGTTGATCCGGCCCGAGAAGAACTGAACCAGCAACCTACCGGAAACTGAAATATTTCATGAGTGAATTTGAATACCAAAACGGCGAACTGCATGCCGAAGCCGTCGCCCTGTCCGCTATCGCCGCGCAGTATGGCACACCCTGCTACGTCTATTCGCGCCAAGCCATCGAGCAGGCTTTCCTTGCCTGGGATACTGCACTGGCTGGCCAGCCGCATCTGGTCTGCTTTGCGGTAAAAGCCAACTCCAATCTGGCGGTGCTGAATGTGCTGGCGCGACTCGGCGCCGGGTTCGATATTGTGTCCGGTGGTGAACTGGAGCGGGTATTGGCTGCCGGTGGCGATCCGGCGCGGATAGTATTTTCAGGGCTGGGCAAGACCGAAGAGGAAATGCGCCGCGCGCTGCAGGTCGGCATCAAATGCTTCAACGTGGAATCAACCGCCGAGCTGGAGCGGCTGCAGAAGGTCGCCGCTGAATTGGGCGTGAAAGCGCCGGTGTCCCTGCGGGTCAACCCGGACGTGGACGCCCAGACTCACCCGTACATTTCCACGGGGCTGAAGGAAAACAAATTCGGTATCGACATCACCATGGCACCGACGGTGTATCGCCGGGCGGCGGAGCTGCCGAACCTGGAAGTGCATGGTGTGGATTGTCATATCGGCTCCCAACTGACCGATGACACGCCGCTGATCGACGCGCTGGATCGCATGCTGCTGCTGATCGATGATCTGGCCGCCGAAGGCATCCAGGTCCGCCATCTGGACCTGGGCGGCGGTCTGGGCGTGACCTATGACGATGAAATCCCACCGACGCCAGGTGAGTATCTGGCCAAGGTGCGCGAGAAAGTTGCCGGCCGCAATCTGACACTGCTGTTCGAACCGGGCCGGTCAATCGCGGCCAACGCCGGCCTGCTGCTGACCCAGGTCAACATGCTGAAACCGACCGAGCACAAGAACTTCGCCATCATCGATGCAGCCATGAACGACCTGATCCGCCCAGCCCTGTACAGCGCCTGGATGGGTATCGATGCCGTACGACCGCGTACCGACGTGCCAACCCTGGCATGGGACATGGTTGGTCCCGTCTGCGAAACCGGCGATTTTCTCGGCAAGGATCGGCAACTCGCACTCGCCGAAGGCGACCTGCTGGCAGTACGTTCCGCTGGAGCCTACGGCTTTGTCATGAGTTCCAATTACAACACCCGTCCGCGGGCGGCTGAAGTGATGGTAGATGGTGCTGCAACGCACCTGATCCGCCGTCGTGAAACGGTCAGCGAGCTGTTCGCAGGCGAGTCGCTGCTGCCCGAGGCCTGACATGCTGCTGCGATTCACCAAGATGCACGGACTGGGCAATGACTTCATGGTCATCGACCTGGTAACCCAGCACGCACAGCTGTCACCGAAGCTGATCCGCCAGTGGAGCGATCGCTACCTGGGCATAGGGTTCGATCAGCTGCTGGTGGTGGAACCGCCGAGCAATCCCGATGTGGATTTCCGTTATCGCATCTATAACGCCGACGGCAGCGAAGTGGAACAGTGCGGCAATGGTGCCCGCTGTTTCGCCCGCTTTGTGCAGGACAAGCGACTGACCGCCAAATCGGAAATTCAGGTCGAAACTGCGGGAGGCCTGATCACGCTGCAGGTCCGCCGCGATGGTCAGGTGACGGTGAACATGGGCGCGCCCCGTTTCACGCCGTCAGATATCCCCTTTACTGCCGACCGCGAAGCCGTGAGCTACCCGCTGGAGGTCAATGGCCAGACGCTGGATATCTCGGCGCTGTCCATGGGCAACCCGCATTGCATCACGCTGGTGGATGATCTGGATACCTATCCGGTAGCTGAGCTGGGCCCGCTGATCGAGCATCACTCACGCTTTGCCAATCGGGTGAATGCGGGCTTCATGCAGCTGGTGGATCAGCACCAGGCCCGGCTGCGCGTACATGAGCGCGGCGTGGGTGAAACCCAGGCCTGCGGCACGGGTGCCTGTGCCGCGGCAGTGGCGGGTATTCAGCTCGGGCACTTGAAGTCTCCGGTGACCATACGTCTGCCCGGCGGCAACCTGAAAATCGAATGGGCCGGTCCCGGCCAGCCGGTCATGATGACCGGCCCCGCCAGTCGGGTTTATGAAGGACACATACGCATATGAGCGAAACGCCTCTGCCGCCAGCCCCTGAGCTGGATTCCACTGTCGTGGCTGACTATCTGCGCCGACATCCGGCGTTCTTTGTCGAACACGACGAGCTGCTGCCTGACCTGTTCATCCCCCATCAGTCCGGGCAAGCCGTGTCCCTTGTGGAACGTCAGGTCAAGCTGCTGCGCGAACGTAACATCGACGTGCGTCACCGCCTGAGCCAGCTGATGGAAGTGGCGCGGGAGAATGACCGGCTGTTCGAGAAAAGCCGCCGCTTGATCCTCAGCCTGCTGGAATCGCACGATGTGGAAGAGGTGATCGCCAGCATCGAAGACAGCCTGCGCGACGATTTTCAGGTGCCCTTTGTCAGTCTGATCCTGTTCAGTGAAACCCAACGTATCTGCAACACGCGCAGCGTCAGCCACGCCGCCGCTCGCGATGCCATCGGTCACCTGCTGGATAGCGGCAAGACCTTGAGTGGCATCCTGCGCAGCGATGAACTGACCTTTCTGTTCGGTGATAAAGGGACCGAGGTTGCCTCCATCGCCCTGGCGCCTATCCAGCATCAGGGCTTGCATGGCGTGTTGGCACTGGGCAGCCGTGATCCACAGCAATACCGCAGTGCGACCGGGACGCTGTTTCTCAGTTATATCGCCGACGCGCTGGCCCGGGTTCTGCTGCGTCAGCGCCCGCTGAGTAGCGAGCCCCGGAGCCTGTAGTGGCTGACGCGCCGCTGCTGGCGGAGCTGGAAAGCTTCATCGGTCACCTGCGCAATGAGCGGCAGCTATCACCCCGCACACTGGATGCCTACCGGCACGACCTGGACAGCCTGTGCCGGTTTCTGATCGAACATCAGATCAGCGACTGGAACGCCGTCGATACTGCCCTGTTACGCCTGTACATTGCCAGTCGCCACCAGTCCGGCCTGTCGGGCCGCAGTCTGCAGCGCGAACTGAGTGCGGTGCGCAGTCTCTACCGCTATCTGTTGCGCGAACGCTGCTGCCGCCATAACCCGGCGCTGGATCTGCGCGCCCCCAAGTCTCCACGCAAACTTCCGCGCGCCCTGGATGCCGATCTGGCAGCGCAGCTGCTCAACAATGGCGATGAAGACGACTGGCTGGCCGTTCGCGACCACGCCATGCTCGAGCTGCTCTACTCCTCCGGCCTGCGTCTGTCGGAATTGGCTACGCTGAACATGGACCGACTCGACCTGGAGGCTGGCGAGGTGCGCGTGATCGGTAAGGGCGACAAGACGCGCATTTTGCCGGTCGGCCGCATGGCACGCCAGGCGCTGCGCAGCTGGTTCAAGGTCCGCCCGATGGTCAATGACCCTGCACAACCGATGTTTGTTGGCATGCAGGGCCGGCGCCTGACGCCAAGAGCCATTCAACTGCGCGTGCGCCGCTACGGCGCCGAGCATATCGGCCAGCATCTGCACCCGCACATGCTTCGACATTCCTTTGCCAGCCACCTGCTGGAGTCGTCCGGAGACCTGCGCGCCGTTCAGGAGTTGTTGGGGCATGCCGATATCAGCACCACACAGGTGTACACTCATCTGGACTTTCAGCACTTGGCTGAGGTGTACGACAGCGCCCATCCCCGCGCCAAACGCAAATCTGATGACTGATCAACGAGCCTGAACCCATGTTTCAACTGCTGACATTCGACCTGGACAACACCCTGTGGGAAACCGAGTCGGTGGTGGTCGCCGCCGAACAGACGCTGCTGGAATGGCTGGACCACCACGCCCCCCTCTTCACTCAACGCCTGGATCAGGAGGCCCGACGCGCCGTGCGTAACGAGGTACTGGCAAGCGACCCTGCGCTGCGTCATCGCGTTACCGCACTGCGCATTGCCATTCTCGAGCACGGGCTGCGCAAGGCCGGCTATCCCCCCGAGCAGGCGGCAGAGCTGTCACTGGCGGGGTTTGACGTGTTTCTCGACGCACGCCACGCGCTGACCTTCTTCCCCCACTGTGAGCCGCTGCTGGAAGAGCTGGCCAAGCATTACCAGTTGGCGACGATTTCCAACGGCAACGCCGACGTGCGCCGGCTGGGATTGGAGAAGTATTTCAAGATCATCGTCTCCGCCGATGAAGTCGGCCTGAGCAAACCCGATCCCGCGCCCTTTCTCGCCGCACTGGAACGCGCCGGTGTCGAGCCGCATCAGGCACTGCATATCGGCGATCACCCGGTAGATGACATCCAGGGCGCCCGTGAAGTCGGGTTACATACGCTGTGGTTCAATCGGCTGGGGCTGGAATGGACGGACCCGGAACGCCCCCATGGCGAGGTGCGTTGCCTGAGTGAAATTCCCGGCTGGCTGCGTAATTACCGTGGCTGAAAGCCCGGCGTAAATACAACGAGCCCGCAGCGACGGGCTCGTCAATACCGCGACATGTCAGATCGGCCGGCTGCCGTATTTCCCGTCGGGCTTCTTGGGTGGATCACGCAGTGCGTTGTTGTCAACCTCCTGAACCTTGCCACCACGGGCCAGAAACTCTTCCATCTGCCGCGCCAGCATATCTCGCTCACGCGCCTTGGCTTCCGGTGACAGCCCTTCCAGCGGGTCTTCCCGGGTTGCAGCTTTCTTCCGCGGCTTTACTTCAGGCTCTTCATCAGCCTCCATTTCATCGGCTTCATCAACGTTGCTGTTGTCCACCTCTTCTTCGTCCTGCAGGTCATCATCTTCGATATCGTCTTCGCTCATGGCATTCCTCCGCTTGAAACTTGGCTATATATAGCGCAACAGAGGGATTTGACCAGAGGTAGATGAAAATTCTTTTGTTATCGATGTGGCAGCGCGGTCAATCAAAGATCCTGCAGGCGCCCGCATTGCTCAGCCAGGCGGCGGGTTTCGCCTTCCTCCAGCGCCAGCATATTGTTCATCAGCGCCGCAGCCGCTGGTATGGGCGCCCGGCCGGTCATGGAGGTATACACTTCGATCAGCTGATCGTGCAGCTTGAACAGTTGCTCATTGATTTCATTGAAATTCTTGCCGACAAAACTCAATTCCCAGTCTGCCCGGGGCGGCAGGTCCTCACCGATATGCTCATACAACCATGTATGGCTTTCCGCTTTGCCCGCCTGCGCGCGAAACTGGTCCACGGTCCGGGCGATATCACGCTCGTGCCCGGCCACGTATTCCATCAACCAACGGCTGCGCTGATCAACATCAGCGGTCAGAGCCTCCTCCATACGGTCGGCGATAATGGTATGCAGGGCGCTGGTCCATTCCAGCAGGTAATCGTACGTCTCAGCTTTCATGCAGGTCTCCCTTGGCGAACTGATCAGGGTCTTCGCTTTGGACTGCAATGGAGCCGGCAAGTTTGCTGTTTTCTCATGGCTGTATCCGCAAGCCGCCCGGAAACACCGTCAGAAAGGGCTTGCCACAGGCAAACAGGGCGCCCGTTACCTGCGGCGCCCTGCTGTTAAGAAAGAGTCGTGTTGAATATCCCGCGCGGGCAGATCACTTATTGCCGGTGAACTCGGGGTAGGCCTCCATACCACACTCGGAGATGTCCACGCCCTCGTACTCCTCCTCCGCCGATATCCTGATACCCATCACTGCCTTGATGAGGCCCCAGACAATCAGACTGGCGATGAATACCCAGCTGAAGATCGCCACCGCACCCAGCAGCTGCCCACCAAAGGTGGCATCGGCATTGGTCAGCGGGACCGCCAGCACACCCCAGATACCTGCCGAACCGTGGGCGGAGATAGCACCGGCCGGGTCATCGATCTTCACCCGATCCAGCGCCAATACGCTGAACACCACGATAACACCACCTACAGCACCGATCAGCGTCGCACTCAAGGCGGTGGGTGACAGTGGATCGGCGGTAATGGATACCAACCCGGCCAGCGCTCCATTGAGCAACATGGTCAGATCGGTCTTGCCGAACAGCAGGCGCGACACGATCATCGCTCCAATCAGGCCGCCCGCTGCCGCCAGGTTGGTATTGACCAGCACCTGCGCCACGTTATTGGCCGATTCGATATCGGAAATCTTCAGTTCGGAGCCGCCATTGAAGCCGAACCAGCCCAACCACAGGATGAAGATCCCCAATGTCGACAACGTCAGGTTACAGCCGGGAATGGCATTGACCTGTCCATTCGGACCATATTTTCCCTTGCGCGCCCCCAACAGCAGCACACCAGCCAGCGCTGCGGTTGCACCCGCCATGTGCACGATGCCAGAACCCGCGTAATCGGAGTAACCAATCTCGCTCAACCAACCACCACCCCAGCTCCAGGCACCCTGAATGGGGTAGATAAAGCCGGTCATGATGACCGCGAACAGCAGGAAGGCCCACAGCTTCATCCGCTCGGCAACAGCCCCCGAGACGATGGACATACAGGCCCCAGCAAACACGATCTGAAAGAAGAAGTCCGCTCGACTGGAATAATAAGGTGCATCATCGCCACCCGCCATGACCGCCTCAACCGTGTTTTCATCACCAATCAGCATACCCAGGCTCGGGAAGACGGAGCCATCGGATGAGTACATGATGTAGTAGCCAACCAGCAGATACATGATCGACGCAATAGCGAAAAGCGCGATGTTCTTGGCGAGAATTTCAGTCGTACTCTTGGTGCGCACCAGACCGGCCTCGAGCATGGCAAAACCACATGCCATCCACATCACCAGCACGGCACACACCAGAAAGTAGAACGTATCCAACGCGTACTTGAGTTGTACGATGTCGTTCATAATCAAGCCCCCCAGATAGGCTTTATTACTGCATACAGCGAAACGAAGCGTTAGATGGCGTCAGTGCCGGTCTCGCCCGTTCTGATACGAATGGCCTGCTCCAGCGCCACGACGAAGATCTTGCCGTCGCCGATCTTGCCGGTATTGGCCGCCTTGGTGATGGCTTCGATGACGCGGTCCAGCATGTCTTCACCAATGGCCACTTCGATCTTGACCTTGGGCAGGAAGTCCACCACGTATTCCGCGCCGCGATACAGCTCGGTGTGGCCCTTCTGCCGGCCAAACCCTTTAACCTCGGTCACGGTGATACCCTGAACGCCTATCTCGGAAAGCGACTCCCGAACGTCGTCCAGCTTGAATGGCTTGATAACAGCCGTTACTAATTTCATGTTCATACTCACTCCCGTTAGATGGACTGCCCTGGGGGACAGGACAAGTCTATGCCGAGTTAAGGCCTTTTAAAATCGGACTTTGCATAGATGTGTGGATAAACCACCTAATCAGCTGCTTTGCGAAGCAACTGTAATGGGACATTCCCCTCCCACATCGTGCGCCGAATCACATTTCCGACACTGCCCTGTTTCGGTCACCAGCAGGATCCGGCTACCCTGATCAGTGCAGAAATCTTGCCATGTTTTGATTTTCCATATTTTTCAATTGGTTACTTTCCAGTAATACGAATCTGGAGACACAGGGAACGGCGATTGCACCAACAAGAAGCATGCAACCCGCAAAAGTGCGCCAAGGCTGGGCAATGTCTTGCTTATCGGCATTTGGGGCGCAAGGGGCCTGATGTTAGACTCGACACAGCAAAACCGGCCGAGACCGGCCCCTACCCAGTTACCGAAAACGGAAGCGCCCATGCTGCATAAAGTCTTGTTTGATACCGTAGGCAACCAGGCTGCCCGCCTGCTGATGAGCGACGGAGCGCGGCCCACCGCAGAACTTGAAAGCCAATTCAAAGCCCTGGTGCAAAGCGCGCTGGCCAAACTGGACGTGGTCAGCCGGGAAGACTTCGAAACCCAGCAGGCGGTATTGCTACGCACTCGGGAACGCCTTGAAGCGCTGGAGAAGCGGGTTGCGGAGCTGGAACAGAAACCCTAACGAAACCGCTGCCTCCTGAGGGAGGCGATCAAGGAGTGATCAATGTCCCTGGCGATTGTTCACAGCCGCGCCAAGCTGGGTGTTCAGGCCCCCCCTGTCACTGTTGAAGTACACCTGGCAAACGGCATGCCGGGCCTGGCACTGGTGGGGCTACCGGAAACCGCCGTACGGGAAAGCAAGGATCGGGTGCGCAGCGCCCTGCAGAATGCCCGGCTGGAGTTTCCCAGCCTGAAACGCATCACCATCAACCTGGCCCCGGCCGATCTACCCAAGGAAGGCGGACGCTTCGACCTGGCCATCGCCCTTGGCCTGCTGGTGGCCAGCGGGCAGATACCCGCCGCCAGCCTGGAGCATTGCGAGGTGCTGGGTGAGCTCGCCCTGTCGGGTGAACTGCGACCGGTACAGGGCGCCTTACCAGCCGCTCTGGCCTGTCGGGACAATCAACGCACCTTGCTGCTGCCCCGCGCCAATGCCGCAGAAGCCGCGCTGGTGCGCGGCGTTACCATCATCGCCGCCGACCACCTGCTGGAGCTCTGCGAGCATCTGCGCGGCGAGCAATTATTGTCACCGGTGGCGTGCAGCGTCAGCCCATCCACCACCGACACCCTGCCCGATCTGCGTGACGTACAAGGCCAGGCCCAGGCCAAGCGCGCGCTGATCATTGCCGCCGCCGGGTCGCACAACCTGTTGCTGTTCGGCCCACCGGGCACCGGCAAGACACTGCTCGCCAGCCGTCTGCCCGGCATTCTGCCGGCCCTGGAAGAAGATGAAGCACTGGAAGTGGCAGCGATTCAATCGGTGTGCGGCCGGGATATGTTGCAGCAGTGGCCCACCCGCCCTTTTCGTGCGCCTCACCATGGCGCATCGGCAGCCGCACTGGTTGGCGGTGGCAGCCAACCGCGGCCCGGGGAGATTAGCCAGGCTCACCATGGCGTCCTGTTTCTTGATGAACTGCCGGAATTTGATCGCAAGGTCCTGGAGATGCTCCGTGAGCCCATGGAATCGGGCGAAATCCACATCGCTCGCGCCCGCGAACAACTGACCTTTCCAGCACGTTTTCAACTCATCGCTGCCATGAACCCCTGCCCTTGCGGCTATCAGGGTGATCCCTCGGGCCGCTGTCGCTGCTCACCGGAACAGGTGGAGCGCTACCGCAGCAAGCTATCCGGGCCGTTGCTTGACCGTATCGATCTGCACCTGGGCATGCACAATGAGGCCTTCAGCCTGACCGGCGAGGCCTACGGCAAACCCGACAGCAGCGAAGCTGCCGCCTGGGTAGCGACAGCCCGAGACCAGCAGCTCAAGCGCCAGGGCTGTCTGAACGCACATCTCGACTTGGCCGGTGTACGGCAACATTGTGCGCTGCAACAGGCCGACGCCGCCTGGTTGGAACAGGCCGTGGAACAACTGGGGTTATCGCGACGAGCCAGCCATCGTGCCATGAAGGTGGCGCGGACCCTGGCGGATCTGGAGCAGGCAGCAAAAATCGGTCGAGCGCATCTGGCTGAAGCGCTGCAGTACCGGCAGCTGGACCGTCAGCCGCAAAGTGGGCTGTCTTAGGGGGATCGGCCCCAGGACCGCCTCACTCGCAAGTGACAGGTCTCACAGGCCGGCTCAGGATATCGCTGCGCCCCGTGCCATAAGCCTCAGCGAAGTAGCACAGCTCATCAAAGGGCAGCGCCGGGCTGATGAAGAACCCCTGAATCTGGTCGCAACCCAATCCGCGGAGAACGTCCATCTGAGTACGTAGCTCCACGCCTTCGGCGACCACCTCCAATCCCAGGTTGTGCCCCATTTCGATCATCGCCATCACCAGCTGCCGGTCCGCTGGCCGATCAGCAATGCCCCTCACAAAACTCCTGTCGAGCTTCAGCAGGTTGATCGGTAATCTGTGAAGGTGCACAAAGGAGGAAAAGCCGGTACCGAAATCATCCAGGGAGAACCGCACGCCAAGTCCGGTCATGCCGTTCATGGCCAGCGCCACTTGGTCGGGGCACTGCATGATGGCTGTTTCAGTCAGCTCGAATTCGAGCATCCTCGCATCGATACCGGTTTTCTCTATCAGGCGCTCAACAGTCGCCAGCAGGCGGCTGTCGAGAAACTGCCGAAACGACATGTTGACCGCCACCTTCAGGTCGATACCTCGGCGCTGCAGAATCCTCAGATCATGACAGGCGCGGGCGATGACCCAATAGCCCATCGGTACGATCAACCCATTCTCTTCAGCCAACGGAATGAATTCACTCGGCCCGAGTAAACCACGCTGGGGATGGCGCCAACGAATGAGCCCCTCCACACCGACGATCTTGCCGCTGCTCAGCTCCACACGGGGCTGGTAGTGCAATTCCAGCTCATTACTGCGCAGCGCTCGGCGCAGCTGTGCCTCCAGTTCAATCTGACGGCTGGTCTGCAGAGAGAGGCTGTCTTGCAATCTCAGTCGCGGGTCATCACTGGCGGCCCGAATCAGTGCGGATTGCAGCTGGTGACGCTCGCTGGCGTAGCGCAGGCAACGGAGCAGTTCGCTGGTACCCGCCTGTTCCCCGATACTGTCGGCAATCCCATCCGGCAACGCGTCAGCGGCCTCGGCAAGCAGCACCACAGGAACATCATATTGATCGGGCACGGGCAAGAAACACGCGCGCACCAACAGCACGCATAGCTGCCCGGGCGTTAGCAGAGTGCAAACCTGCTCCCAGCTCGGCGCAATGACGACCTCGGGTGCTCCCGCGGATATCAGACGACTGAGCAGCTGTTCAGCGGCCTCCGTGTCATCCAGCACTACAATCCGTTGCAAAGATTTATCCGCCGACAAAACGCCCTCTCGTCTCAACATGCTATCCAATCGCAGCGTGCCCCAGCGTAGCTTTTGGCTACTATGATGTCGAGCTTTTCCGCCCGGCGAACAGCATACCCTATGCTAGAATCGCGACCCCAACCTAGCGTGAGGTCAACGTGTCGCAACTCAATCCCCGTCAACAGGAAGCAGTCCACTACATCGGTGGCCCCATGCTTGTGCTGGCCGGCGCCGGAAGCGGCAAGACCAGCGTAATCACACGCAAGATCGCCTATCTGATCAAGGAATGCGGCTTGCGCGCGCAGAACATCGTCGCGGTCACCTTCACCAACAAGGCCGCCCGGGAAATGAAGGAGCGCGTCAGCTCCCTGTTGCGCGGTTCGGAAGGTCGCGGTCTGACCGTCTCGACCTTCCACAACCTGGGCCTGAACATCATCCGCAAGGAACATCAGCGGCTGGGTTACAAGCCGGGATTCTCCATCTTTGACCAGAACGACGCCCAGGCACTGATCAACGATCTGATGCAGAAAGATTACGGCGCCGATGACGGTGCGGAAGGCATCCAGTCGCAGATCTCTTCCTGGAAGAACGACCTGATCACCCCGGAAGAAGCACTCGCGGCGGCCAAAACGCCGCAGCAGCAGACCGCCGCCAGCGTCTACACGCACTACAACCGCACCCTCAAAGCCTACAATGCAGTCGACTTCGACGATCTCATTCTGATCCCGGTGCTGCTGTTTCAGAACCATCCTGATGTACTGGAAAAGTGGCAGTTTCGCATTCGCTACATGCTGGTCGACGAGTACCAGGACACCAACGCCAGCCAGTACCTACTGGTGAAAATGCTGGTCGGCAATCAGGCACGCTTCACCGTGGTCGGCGACGATGATCAGTCGATCTATGCCTGGCGCGGCGCTCGCCCGGAGAACCTTGCGCAGCTCAAAGAGGACTTTCCGGCATTGAAGGTCGTCATGCTGGAGCAGAACTACCGGTCCACCAGTCGCATTCTGAAAGCCGCCAACACCCTGATCGCCAATAACCCGCACGTGTTCGAGAAACAACTGTGGAGCGAACTGGGCTATGGCGACCCGATCCGCGTCATCCGCTGTCGCAACGAAGACGCCGAGGCCGAGCGGGTTGCCACCGACATCCAGAACCTGCACCTGAAACACCGGATTCCCTGGAAGGACATCGCCATCCTCTACCGTGGCAACCACCAGTCACGACTGATCGAACTCAAACTGCAACATCACCAGATCCCTTATCACCTGTCTGGTGGCACCAGTTTCTTCGGGCGCCAGGAGGTCAAGGACCTGATGTCCTACTTCCGCCTGCTGGTCAACCCGGACGACGACAATGCCTTGTTGCGCGTGATCAACGTACCGCGCCGTGAAATCGGCCCAGCCACCCTGGAAAAACTCAGCACCTACGCAAAGCAGCGCGATATCAGCCTGTTTTCCGCCTGCACCGAGATGGGCCTGGCCGAGCACATGGAACCACGCTACTGCGAGCGTCTGCAGCGCTTCGGCCACTGGCTGGAAAACGTGCGAAAACAATGCGCGCAGAATGAACCCATCGCCGCACTGCGCAGCATGGTCATGGACCTGGATTATGAGAACTGGTTGCGCCAGAACTGCTCCAGCGACGAGATCGCCGCCAAGCGCATGGGCAACGTCTGGTTCCTGATGGATTCGCTGAAGAACACCATGGACCGCGACGAAACCGGCGAAACCACCTTCGAAGACGCCATCGCCAAACTGGTGCTGCGTGACATGCTCGAACGCCAGGAAGAGGAAGAAGACGCCGACCGCGTGCAGCTGATGACCATGCACGCCTCCAAGGGCCTGGAGTATCCGCACGTGTACGTACTCGGCATGGAAGAAGAGATCCTGCCGCACCGATCGAGCATCGAAGCCGATAGCGTCGACGAAGAGCGCCGCCTGGCCTACGTCGCCATCACCCGCGCCAAGCGCAACCTGACCTTCACCTTCGCCGCACGCCGCCGGCAGTTCGGTGAAATCATCGATTGTCTGCCCAGCCGCTTTCTGGATGAGCTGCCCAGCGAAGATCTGGAATGGGAAGGCACCGAAGACGTACCCGTGGAACAGAAGCAGGCACGTGGCAACACCGCGCTGTCGGACATCCGCAGTATGCTCGGCCGCTAGAAACAGAAAAACCACCGCAAGGGGTGGTTTTTCCTACAGCCTGACTCAACTCAGTTGAGGGACAGAATCCACTCAGCCAGAGCAGCGGCCTCTTCATCATTAACTGCGTTCGGTGGCATTGGGATCGGACCCCAGTTGCCGCTGGAACCGTTCTTGATGCTGGCAATGATGTGATCAGCGTCACCCGCGTACTTGGCAGCCACTTCCTTGAATGCCGGACCAACCACCTTGTTGTCGACACTGTGGCAAGCGACGCAAGCCTTGGCGGTAAACAGGGACTCACCCAAGGAAGCACCACCGGCAGCAGCTTCGCCACCAGCAGCCGGTGCTGCAGCTACTGCTTCAGCGCACGGGTCGCCTGCGACACAGACAGTACCGTAGGGCTTCACACGCTCGGCAATCGCCTCGTCGGTAGTCGCAAAAGAGTTGCCGGCAACAAGGGCAAGCGCGGCGGCGGAGGCAGCCAGTAATTTTTTCACAATCGTCACTTATACATCCTCATCATGGCTATAGGTATGAGCCCAAGTACGGTGCCCGGACAATGAGCGCGAGTATACCGGTAAACCCTTATGCCGCAAAACAGCAACATCACCCAGCGACAAGCCGCCGCACCCGGGGCTCACCCGGCAACACGCCGAACATTGTACCGAAACCATGGACGAACGGTGGATCTATGCGTATCATGGCGGCCCTTACGCACCCGTAGCTCAGCTGGATAGAGTACTGCCCTCCGAAGGCAGGGGTCACTGGTTCGAATCCAGTCGGGTGCGCCATTTCCCTTTAAAATCAATGACTTAAACTAAAATCCATTTTTGATTTTTGTGTCCGAATCATTGAGTGCTGAAAAATAATACGCATTTTCCTGCCTCACCCTCCTTCTTCGTATGACACTTGCCCTCATCTGCTGAAAATCGCCTGAAAACACCGTGTGCCCAAATTGTGTCCAAACGGTGCCTACTGCTTTTTTGACGTCTGGGCGGCTGGCGGCGTTTTGAGTATTGCCTGTCGTGCCGGTTTTAATTGTTTTTAAGTCCTCTCGCACCTTACCGGTCACGGTTCCTGGCCAGCACACACACAATGACGCGGAATTCAATCTTCAGAAAAATAGTCAGTATCCAGCTGCTTGACCTCATAAAGCTGTTTGACGCTGCAGCCTAAGTTGTTCTCCACCATCAAACGCGCCAGCTCGGTCCCATCGATTAACACCACTTTGATATCCAAGCTCAACGCAGCCTCCCTGGCTCCGACGGAGAAATCAGAGGTAGTAATGAATACACCCTTGCGAGCCCGCTGGCGGGTCAACGCCCCGATAAACTTATCAATCTCGGGACGGTGAACCGTATTACTCCAACGCTTGGCTTGCAGGTAGATGACATCCAGCCCCAATTTGTCTTCCTTGATAATGCCGTCTATCCCATCGTCCCCAGTGGCCTGTGTAGCCCTGCCAGCTTCTTTGCGTGACCCGCCCTAGCCCATGGCAATCATCAGATCCACCACCAGCTGCTCAAAGAAGGAAGGCGATGCAGCGCGGACCTGCGCTAATAGCTCATCCGCCAGGGATTGCATCAATTCCTGATGGGCGCTGGCCAACCTCTCATCCGGAGTAGCCTCTTCCTGCAAGTCCTGGGGCTCGGCGTTAATAATGTTTTCGGAGGGGCGGGCAGTATGGAAGCTAGCGAACTCAGGGTAACGCTTGAGCCAACTAACAGTAATACGCTCCGGCCCGGAGCGAAGTGCCTCCATCCCACGGTCCGTAATCTGAACCATGCCCTTGGCTGGAATATGCAGCAGCCCCGCCTTGTTAAGATAGGTGCGGGCCCAGCCAATGCGATTGTTGATCACCGTCTGCTTGCCAGATGGCAGCCGCTCATGCAGCTCGGCTTCGGTTAGCTGGAAGCTAGTGGCCACCTGTTCACGCAGGACGCTCAATGCCACCGGCATCCCATCGGCCACTGCGGCAAGCACCGGGCGCATTACACTCTGAAAATCTGGAATTGCCATATTGATCTCTGCTTCCTATCGTTTGCACCCAATCGCATCCGCTGGACTTAGTCACTGCTACTCCGACACACTGCCATTAGAGTCGAATACGACTCTCTCTAACCTGTTTCTCATCTGCTGAGTAAGACGACCGATACCAAGTGCTTGGCAGAACTTTACGAAGTCCCCTGCGTCACCGCACACCGCCAATATTTCAGCCAGCTCCTGAGAACAGATGTAATCCAGCTTCTTTGCTTCGTCGTCTCTGCCCTGGATGCGGGCAGGCTGCCGTGCCTCTACACCTGTTTTTGCGGGCCAATAGAACGCGCCTACATCCTCTCGGGTATACGCTCCGTAGTCTGCTGCAAATTGCACGACCCGCTCCCTGATCTGCCTCCCGGCACGCTGAAATCCATGCCGCCTCGCCACGCGCCGCACCATTACGTCTTCGTGAATGGGGCCTTCCTGATC
>JASJKW010000003.1:0-7595 GCA_037621305.1 Pseudomonas sp. | reverse complement strand
GGCGGAGCGATCTGTCTGGGGCGGTAGACAAGCCCTGAGCTTGCGGCTGACTCAGCCATTGGGCGTTGCCTGCCTGCGTTTGGGCAAGCCACAGATTGGGGCAGGCGGTAGCCAGGTGAGTGTGCTCAAATTGCAACAGGCATTGCCGGCACCCATGCTTGTTGAACAGAATCAGAGCGAGCAGGCATTGGCGCCGGTGCAGGGTGCCCGGCTGGTCATCTCCGGTGGACGTGGAGTGAACGAACAGGGATTTGCCCTGTTGGAAGAGCTGGCGCAGAGTCTCGACGCAGCGCTGGGCGGCAGCTTGCCGGCGGTGGATGCCGGGCTGGTGCCAGTGGCTCGGCAGGTGGGGATTTCCGGCAATTTTGTCAGCGCTGATGTGTATCTGGCGGTCGGTATCTCCGGCACCCCGCAGCATCTGGCGGGCATCAGCAGCGAGACTTGCATCATCGCGGTGAACAAGGACCCCGCAGCGGACATCTTCAAGGTGGCAAACGTGGGTGTGGTGGCGGAGTGGGAGCAGCTGTTGCCAGCGTTGTTGGAGCAGCTGCCGGTGTGAGGGCTAGAGAACAGAGGCTCCCATCAAGTGTTCACTCCCACAGCGTCCGTTCACTTGCGCCCGTGTTCAAGATTTACCTGGATGCCCGCCGGCATTCGCCGCTGGGCGTCGAGGCTGCTGGCCATATAGTCGATAAACGCCCGGGTGCGTGGTGCTACGAAGCGTGATTTGGGCGTGACGCTGAAGAAGGTCCGCCCATAGGTAGTCCAGTCCGGTAATAATTCCACCAGCAGCCCCTTGGAAATCAGCGGGTTGACGAACACATCCAGCACATAGATATAGCCGCGGTCAGCCAGTGCGGCGTCGATCAGGGCGTCGGTGCTGTTGAAGTGCACCGGTCCTTCGGGCAGCAATTCATGGTGTTCGCCGTCGCGGCTGAATGACCATACCGCAGGGTTGAAGCTGGCCTTGCGGAACAGGCCAAGGCAGCGGGCCGCGCGCAGTTCGCTGGGATGTTGCGGGGTGCCGGCCAGCTGCAGAAAGCTGGGTGTGGCACAGGCGATATAGTGGGCTTGATACAACGGACGGGCGACCAGGTCGGCGTCGTTCACCGAGTCGATGCGGATGGCTACATCGGTGCCACTTTCAATCAGTCCCTCCGGGTGATCGGTCAGGCGCAGTGCTACCTGCAGCTCCGGATATTGCCGGGCGAAATCTCCCAGGAGCGGTGCAATGACTTCCTTGCCAAAGGCTGCGGGTGACTCGATACGTAACTGGCCGGTGATGCTGCCAGTCTGTTCCGTCACTTCAGCTTCAGCTTCGGCCACATGGCGCAACAGATCCACACAATGATGAAAGAAGCGCTCGCCGGGGTCGGTGAGGCGCAGGGTACGCGTATTGCGAGTGAGCAGGGTGACGCCCAGGTAGGTTTCCAGGTTGCGCACGCTGGCAGTCACTGTGGCGTTGGCAATATCCAGGGATTCCGCGGCGCGGCTGAAGCTGCCGCACTCAACCACTCTGGTAAATACCTGCATGGCCCAGAGTTTGTCCATTCGGTTCTTCATGTTTTTCTAAAACCCCATTAGCCCAGCCAGCCTCGAACCCATTCGAGCGGGTTCCTATAGTACCAACCACCTGAGGGAGGTACAAAAATGACTGAATTGAACTTTGATCTTGTTGTGGTGGGATGTGGCGCGGCGGGCCTGTCGACGGCCGTATCGGCGGCGGAGCGGGGCTTGAAGGTCGCGGTACTGGAACGCTCGTTGCGCGAGGAACGTGGTGGTCAGACGCGCTGGACCGAAGCTTATCTGCGTATGCAGAGCCACGATGAGGTCACTGACGACTTTGATATCTTCCTCGCCGAGAACGCTGGCTTCTACCAGGATCCGGATTTCGTTGCCGAGACGCTGATGGATCGCTCCGCATGGTCAACCCAGACCCGCAATCAGCCCTTCATTGATGCCAGCCTGATCGGTACCTTTGCCGAGAACGTACCCGGCACCATCGCCTGGCTGAAGGAACAGGGCGTGCGTTTTGATTTCCTGCCGACCCAGTTTCTGACCAGTACCCAGCCGCGGCTGCTGCCGGTGGGTGGCGGTGAGGCCATCGTCGAGTGCCTGGCCGCACGCGCCGAGGCGCTGGGGGTGGAGTTCTTCTACCAGACCACCGCGCGCGGGCTGATCAGCCATGAGCTGAACCGGGTCGACGGGCTGCAAGCCTGGTCGGTGGAGCGTGGTGCGCTGCAATTCAAGGGCGCGGTCATGCTGGCCTGCGGTGGATTTCAGGGCAACCTGGAAATGCTCAGTCGTTATCTCGGGCCCAAGGCGTCCTTTATCCGTCCGGTGTGCAAGGGTGGCTATTTCAGCCGCGGTGAAGGTATCCAGATGGCGCTGGATATGGGCGCCGCCGGGGCCGGCGAATTCGGGAACTTCCATGCTGAGCCGGTGGATCCGCGTTCCGGTGTTTCCGAGCCGTCGATTTTTGTTTTCCCCTACGGCGTGTTGCTGAACAAGGAAGGCAAGCGCTTCACTGACGAAGCCGCCGGCACGGTCGACGCCTGGTATGAGCGGGTGACACGGCAGATCCTGGCTCAGACCGAGGGCATCGCCTGGGTCATTCTTGATCAGAAGGTCAAGGATGTTCCCAACTACACCCTGGCTATTCGAACCGATCAACCGGCGATCCAGGGCGCGACGCTGGCGGAGCTGGCGCGCAACCTCGAGCTGCCAGTGGAACAGGTCGAGCGCAGCGTCGCCGAATACAACGCCGCTTGTCGCCCGGGCAACTGGAAGCCGCTGGAACTGGATGGTGTGGCTACCGAAGGACTGCAGCCGCCGAAGAGCAACTGGGCGCTGCCGCTGGACCAGGGCCCCTATTTTGCCTACCCGATTATCGCCGCCAACGTGTTCACCTTTGGAGGCCTGAAGATCGACGAGCAGGCCCGGGTGATCAATGTTGATGGCTCACCTATCGATAATCTGTATGCCGCCGGTGAAGCGGCTGCGATGTACTTCAATAATTATTGCGGTGGTACCTCTGTGTTGCGCGGCCTGGTTTACGGTCGCCGCGCGGGCCAGACCGCTACACCGGTGTCAGCATGAGCAGCGGCAAAGGCCTGGCCCTGGTAACCGGCGCCTGTGGTGCCATCGGCATGGCGACCTGTCAGCGCCTGCTGGCAGAAGGTTATCAGGTGCTCGCCACCGATATGCAACCGGGTTCCTCGCTGCCCGCCGCCGTGTCCTTTCGGGGGCTGGATGTAACCGATGAGCAGGCCGTCAGCCGGCTGATCAGCGAGGCCGAGCAGCGCTATGGTCAGATCACCGCGTTGGTCAACGTTGCCGGTGTGGTATCCCGGGGGCGGGCGATTGATCTGCCGGTGGCCGAGGTCGAGCGAGTCTGGCGCATCAATGTGCTGGGCACGCTGATCGTCTGCCAGCAGGTGGGCCAGCGTATGGCCGCGCGCGGTCGCGGGGCCATCGTCAATATAGGCTCGGTAGTCGGCAAGAATGCCGGCAATGCCCGGCCCTGGCTGGACCCGAGCGAGCTTGAGCGGGCCGGTAACGTGGCTTATGGCATGTCCAAATCGGCGATTCATACCCTGACTGGGTTCCTGGCCAAGGAGCTGGCGCCCCAGGGTGTGCGAGTCAATGCGGTCGCGCCGGGGCCGATCGCCACGCAGATGACCGACAGTTTTCCCGAAAGCCTGCGGGCGCTGGTGCCGGCAGGGCGCATGGGAACGCCGGAAGAAGTGGCGCATGCGATTCACTTTCTGCTTGATGAGCGCTCCGGCTTCATCAGCGGCGAGATTCTCGATGTCAATGGCGCACTCTGGTGCGACTGAGTTAAACCACCATAAGGACGATTTCAATGAAGAGTATTTATCTGGTTCTGGATATGCAGAATGATCTGGTGCACGCCGATGGCGCCAGCGGCAAGGCACCGATGCAGGCCGATATTCAGGGTCGTGAAGTGATCCAGCGTACCGCCAACGCCATTGCCAGAGCGCGGGCCAAGGGCATTCCGGTGGCTTTCGTGCGGGTCGCCTTTTCCGATGACCACCGCGAAGCCAACCCCAACTCCCAGGTGTTCGGCCCGATTGCCAAGAATGGCATTCTCAAGATGAACGCCTGGGGCGGTCAGATCCACGAGGCGCTGGCACCGCAAGCCGGTGACTGGGATATCGTCAAACACCGGGTTTCTCCTTTCTACCAGACTAAACTGGAATTGCTGCTCAAGCGTGAAGGCATCGAGCGCATCTACTGCAGCGGTGTCAGCACCCAGGCGGTGGTGCAGGCGACAGTGCGCGATGCTCATGACCGAGACTTTGATGTGGTGGTTATCGAGGACTGCTGCGCGGGTCCGAATGAACAGGAACATGCCAATTCTCTGGCCAGTATTGCCCGCTTTTGCTCCGTGGCCACTTCCGAGTCGGCCTTTGAGTAAGTTGTTACCTTCCCCGAGGTGGTGACTTGCGGCCCGGTCTTGGTATTGAGACCGGGTTTTTTCATTTTGAGAGGTGACAATTGAAACAGGCGTCAGGCATGAGTATCGCTGCGTTGGTCATCGGCAGCTTTGCCGTGGTCATGTCGGCCACCACGATCAACGTGGCGATTGCGCCGATGATGGAAGAGTTCTCCATCAGCCACCGCCTGGCCCAGTCATTCTCTTCAGTCTTTCTCGGTTTGACGGTTATCTGCGCGCCTTTGGCTGCCTGGCTCGCCGATCGCTTCGGTGCCTGGCGGGTGTTTGCCCGAATGTTGCTGTTGTACATGCTGGCTTCTGCTCTGGCTGGGCTGTCCGATGGCTTTGGCGCCATGTTGACGGTGCGCGGAGTGCAAGGTTTATGCGCCGGTATCATGCAGCCGCTGTCCTTGTTTCTGGTGCTGGAAACGGCTGACCCCGCCCGCCAGGGCCGAACCCTGTCGATGTTCAGTCTGGGGGTGGTCATGGCTCCTGCGCTGGGGCCGACCCTGGCAGGCTTCGTGGTCGAGTATTTCAATTGGCGATATACCTTCTGGCTAGGCGTGCTTCCGGCACTGATATCGCTGCTGATGATTGCCTGGAGCCGCCCCGTTGAACGCGTCGCAGCCGTTCGCAACGGCCGGCTCGACTTTGCCGGGTTGGCTTATCTGGTTGTGCTGGTGGCACTGGTATTTGTCTGGCCTGTGCTGCTTGATCGCTCCAGCTGGCTGGCGCTGCTGTTAGCTCTGGGGTGGCTATTGCTGGTCTGGTGTTTCTGGCGCCGTCTGTGTCGGCATGAACAGCCGCTTATCGATCCCGGTTTGTTCCTTCATCCCGCCTATGTGAAAGGGCTGCTGGTAACCTTGGTGTACGGCGTCGGCATGTACGGATCGATATTTCTGATACCGCTGCTGTTGCAGGACGGGCTCGGCAAGTCGGCAATGATTACCGGTAATCTGTTACTGCTCGGTGGGCTGGCGCTGGCGGCGAGTATCGCCTTGTCAGGCCGGTTGGTTGATCGTTTTTCTTCGGAGCTGGTGGTGATGATCGGGCTGGGTTGTTTTGCCCTGTCCAATCTGCTGCTGGCCTGGCCTGGTGGATTATGGACTATTGTGTTGGGGATCATCATCAGCCGGTTCGCCCTGGGCATGATCATACCCGGGCTCTATACCAGTATGGCCAGAGCTGTGCCGGATAGCATGCTGCGTCGCGGTACAGCGGTCACCACCATGACCAGGCAGGTGGGCGGTGCATTGGGAATCACCTTGATCGGCGCTTTGCTGACCCTGCTCAGTCAGGGGCTGGCGCTGGGGATAGAGCCTATGGTGCCGGGAGCGATAGAGGGTGCCAGTGATCTGCCTTATCGGATTCTGTTCGTGCTGCTGGCGGTGATGTTTCTGGCAGTATTGCCAGCGGCCAGGAGCATGAAACGCCTGACCGGCTGAGTCAGTTCAATGGGTGTGTGATTCGCTGTTGGCCATCTTCTTCAGGCGGTAGTCCATCTGCGCCCGGGTCAGGCCGAGGCGGGCGGCGGCGCGGGTGACGTTCTGTTGTGCCAGGTGCATGGCGGCTCGAACGAAGGCATCCTCGACCTGACTGAGCTGCAGCGGTTGCTGTTGCAGCAGACGTAATGCAGTGCTATCCAGTGTCGGTCCGGTGGCCGCTTCCGTATCGCCGACCGCGGGGGCACTGGATTCCGGCAGGCGGATACCGATACCCGGTGCCTGATCCCAGCTGAGGGTGCCAGTCTGGCGCTCCTGCCGATGGTCTTCCAAGCCTGACAGATGCCGCAAATCGATGGTTTCCCCGTCGTCAGCGAGAATCACTGCCCGTTCAATCACGTTCTCGAATTCCCGGATATTACCCGGCCAGGGGTAATCCAGTATCCGCTGCAATGCGCGAGGGGTGATTCCAGCGAGCTGACGTTCGTGTTGCTGGCACAGCTGGTTGACGAAGCGCTCCAGCAGCAGGGGGAGATCGTCCTTACGCTCGCGCAGTGGGGCTATGGTCACCGGGAACACGTTCAACCGATAAAACAGGTCGCTACGAAAGCGCCCCTGTTTAACGGCTTCTGCCAGATTTTCGTTGGTCGCGGCGATAACCCGCACATCGATCTTGAGGGTCTTGGTACTGCCCAGACGTTCCAGTTCGCCACTTTGCAGTACGCGCAGCAGCTTGCCTTGGGCAGTCATGCTCAGAGTGCCAATCTCATCGAGGAAAATGGTACCGCCATCGGCAATCTCGAAGCGCCCGGGGCGTGCTTCGGTGGCGCCAGAGTAGGCACCGCGCTGCACGCCAAAGAGCTCGGATTCGATCAGGGTATCGGGAATGGCCGCACAGTTGATCTCGATA
Source organism: Pseudomonas sp. (assembly GCA_037621305.1). Lineage (GTDB taxonomy): Bacteria > Pseudomonadota > Gammaproteobacteria > Pseudomonadales > Pseudomonadaceae > Halopseudomonas. Next base: position 784 of record JASJKW010000003.1, on the reverse strand, counting down.
AACGGAGCCTCGGCGCGACGGCTGTTGGCATGCACCTCATGAGCGAACATGGTCTTGCCGACGCCGCTCTCGCCGAGCAGTAATACCGTGGCGTTGGTGGAAGCGACCCGCAGAATCTTGTGCAAGACAGCATGATAGGCCGCCGAGCTGCCGACGGGGCGGTCCAGTTCTATGGTGCCTTGTTGCTCAAAGGCCAGGCCAAAGGGCGCCTTGCCGGGCTGCATGCCTGCGAACTCACTGCGTGCCGGTGCCTTGCGGCTGGCCTGACTGAACTGGCGCGGCTGGAAGTACTGCAGATCATCAGCGGCGTCGTCCCAGTCTTCGACAGGGCGCGCCACAGCGCGGCACACCTCATCCCCGCGGGCTCGGCATTCTGTTTCCCGTACCAGGATGCGCTTACCCATCAGCTGGGTCAGAAAACCTGAACCATACCCACATTCCATCCAGCATACCGGGTCATGGCTGTGCCCATGGCTGGCCAGATGCTGATCGCTTTCGACCGAATGCTGCCAGGTGAATTCGCCGTACAGATAACCCTTGTGCTGATCGACTTCAACGCGTACCGGTTCGACCTTGATGATGCCGCAAAGGGAACGGATCTGCGCTCCGGCAGCAAGAATGTCCAACTGCGAGCCGCTTTGTCGGGTTTTGACCGCCAGTTCGGCATCCCGGGTGCCGCTCAGATAGCCGATGCGCGTCAACAACCCGCGAGCCCTCTCTACGCCGAGGGTTTCCAGCAGTTCCTGGCGCAGCGCACCGAAGGCTTCGGCGTGCATCAGAAGCA
>JASJKW010000002.1:0-2727 GCA_037621305.1 Pseudomonas sp. | reverse complement strand
ACATTCGTGCCGAACTGCCAAAATACGCCAACTGGCCGACTTTTCCGCAACTGTGGATCAGCGGTGAGCTGGTCGGCGGCAGCGATATCATCCAGGAACTGTTCGACTCCGGTGAGCTGGCGACCATGATCACGGCAGCAGTCGAAGCCTGATCCGGCTGCACACAAAAAACCCGTCTCGGTATCGCCGCGACGGGTTTTTTTGACTTGGCGGGCAGTGTGACCGGGCAGGGCGAAAATCCGGCTAACCACCGGGCAGCAAAAGAAATTTTCCATAATCCTCTTGTGAAAAAACAACGATTATGTAAAATGCCGCATCACGAATACGGAGCGTAGCGCAGCCTGGTAGCGCGTCTCGTTCGGGACGAGAAGGTCGCTGGTTCGATTCCAGTCGCTCCGACCACATTATCAAAACCCGCCATATGAGCGGGTTTTGTTGTTTTTGCCCTGTACTATCCCCGCACATTCTCCTGGCCATCTTCCTGACCAAGACAGTTGATCCCCTGAAGGATTGGATCTTTTGCATCAGGGCATACCGCCAGCGAAATAACCCGTGCGCGCTATCTGCAACGGTCTGCCACTGGTATTCTCGACAGCTTCTATGGAATCAGGAGTGGCCCGCTGGTCATGACTAACGACAATCTCGAAAACAAGAGCTTCCTTCTGCTGTTGGCACTGGTTTCAGTGGCCTTCGTCTGGTTGCTGCTGCCGTTCTACAGCGCGGTATTCTGGGGCACCATCCTGGCGCTGATCTTCCAACCGATGCAGCGCCGTTTCGAGGTGCGCTTTCATCAGCGGCGCGGCATGGCCGCTCTGGCCACCCTGCTGGTCATCCTGTTTATCGTGATCCTGCCGGTGAGCCTGCTGGCCGGGGCGCTGGTTCAGGAAGGGGCGGCCATCTATCAGCGTATCGATTCGGGTTCGCTGGATTTCGGTGACTATCTGGAACAGGTCATCAATGCCTTGCCGAGTTTCGCCCAGGACCTGCTGGTGCGCTTCGGTCTGGCGGATATCTCCAGTGTGCAGGAACGCATCTCTACCCTGGCGATGAGCGGTAGTCAGTACCTGGCGACCAAGGCGTTCAGCATTGGTCAGAATACCTTCCAGTTCCTGATCAGCTTCGCGATCATGCTTTATCTGCTGTTCTTCCTGCTGCGCGACGGGCGACAGGTGGCGGTGAAAGTGCGGCGAGCTATCCCGTTGGGGGAGATCTACAAGCAGCACCTGCTGAGCAAATTCACCACTGTGATCAAGGCCACCGTCAAAGGCAACATCGCTGTGGCGGTGATTCAGGGCGCGCTGGGTGGCTTCATTTTCTGGGCACTCGGATTGCAGGGCGCCTTGCTCTGGGGTGTGATAATGGCCGTGTTGTCATTGTTGCCGGCAGTAGGTGCGGGCCTGATCTGGGGACCGGTGGCGATCTACTTTCTGGCCACCGGAGCCATCTGGGAAGCGGCGGTGCTGACGGCATTCGGTGCTGTGGTCATCGGCTTGGCGGATAACGTGCTGCGCCCGATTCTGGTAGGCAAGGACACCAAGCTGCCGGACTACGTGATACTGATTTCCACCCTCGGTGGGATGGCCTTGTTCGGGCTCAATGGCTTTGTCATCGGGCCGCTGATCGCAGCTCTGTTCATAGCCGCCTGGAGCCTGTATGCCGAGGCGCGGGAGGAGCATCAGGTGGTGGCGGTACCAACCGAGGAAGTGGCGACGCTTGGCGAGATGGAAGATGTCGTCGGTGCGCCTGACGCTGGGGCAGTCGCTGCGCCGCCTGAGCCCCCGCTCAAGGGCTCTGATTTCTGATCCGACGCACCGCATCCAGCCAGCCCGTGTACAGCGCTTCGCGGCGTTCCTCGGGCATGGCCGGATGAAAGCTGCGTTCGCAATCCCAGCGCGCGGCGAAGTCTTCCAAGCTATCGAATAATCCCTGTTGCAGGCCGGCGAGAAAAGCCACGCCCAAGGCAGTGGTTTCCGTCACCTGGGGGCGGTCCACCGGCACGCCGAGGATGTTGGAGAGCGCCTGAACCATCCAGTTATTGACCACCATGCCGCCATCCACGCGCAGCGACGAGGTGGCGATAGCGCCGTCGGCGGTCATGGCCTCCAGCAAATCGCGGGTCTGGAAGCAGACTGACTGCAAGCCTGCAGTGACAATCTCGGCAATGCCGGTATCCCGTGTCAGACCAAAGATGGCGCCGCGTGCCTGCGGATCCCAGTAGGGCGCGCCCAGACCGGTGAAGGCCGGTACCAGATACACGCCACTCTGGTCTCCCACCTGCTCGGCCAGCGCTTCGGTCTCGTCGGCATGGCGGATCAGTTTCAGACCATCGCGCAACCATTGGATTGCCGCCCCGGCAACAAAGATGCTGCCCTCCAGGGCATAGGTGGTCTGGCCGTTGAGCCGATAGCCAATGGTGGTCAGCAGTCGGTGGGCGGAGGTGACGGGTTGGTTGCCGGTATTCATCACCATGAAGCAACCCGTGCCATAGGTACTCTTGACGCTGCCGGGGGTAAAACAGGCTTGCCCGACCAGCGCGGCCTGCTGGTCGCCGGCCATCGCGGAAATCGGCAAGCTGACGCCGAACAGTTCTGCATCGGTATGTCCGAAGTCCGCTGCGTTATCCAGCACCTCCGGTAGCAGGCTGGGTGGGATATCGAGCAGTTGCAACAGCGCCTGATCCCACTGCTGATCATGGATATTGAACAGCATGGTGCGCGAGGCGTTGGT
>JASJKW010000001.1:0-6771 GCA_037621305.1 Pseudomonas sp. | reverse complement strand
GACATTGTGACGATGCGCAACATCCCGCAGACCTCCGCTGCCTGCGTAGTAGTCCTCCACTGCTGCCAGCTTCGCTTGCTCCGTGTATTTCCGCATGAAACACCCCCATCGGTTGTGTCCAACTTTTGGGGGTCACTCCACCTGCGTGGGAACCGCGCCCTGGACGCTCCTGCGTCCGAACGACCAGCCTGCACTACCCCAAAACAGGGACGCAGAGCGTCCCAGCAGGCGTTCCCACGCGGGAGCGTGGGAACGATCGATCTAGGTGGGGCTACATTTTCTCTTGCTGGTCCAGCCAGGCGTTGGCGTCGCGGCCGGGGTTGGTGTGGGGGTAGTATCGGGCGATATAGCGCATGCGTTGTTCGCCGATCTGTGCGTCGCCGGCTTCAATGGCCTGTAATGCCAGGCGGTGCTCGGCCCCTGCCATCTCCTCCAACAGCTCATTCAGGCGGGGCGCTACTTCGGCGCGATAATCGGACTCCGGAAAGTCCCGGACAAACGCGGCGAACAGAGCGTGAACCTTGCGCGCTTCCTTCAGCCGCAGCGCATCATCATCCTCGGTCATTTCAAATCGGGCATATTGCGCCAGTGTCATCAGATACGCTGAGTAATCCGGATACGGCGGATCGACATGCCGCTGGCGGTAATCCTTGAGCAAGGTTTCCACCGCCACCACTTCGCCTTGTTGCAAACAGATATAGGCCGCCTGCTGCTCAAGCTCCGGCGCCTTGTGCCGGCGCAGATCAGCGACCAAGCCATTATCGCAGCGGCCCATGCTGATCTTGGCCCGCGCATCGGCCAAACCCGCCTCGGTCTGTTGCGACGAGCCCATTCCTGCACATCCGGTCAGCCCGACCAGCAACATCAGCACCACACATAAACGCATCAAATATCCCCTGCCATCATGGCCGTTGTTCCATTTCACTGTAATTGTGCGCGCCAGCTGACCCAGCCCTGCGCATTCGGTTGGCCAAGCAGCCCCAGACCATCAGCCAGCCCGCGCTCGGCATCCGGTCGCGCCTGCAGTTGCACGTTGAGCTTCATCGGTTGACCAGGGCGCCAGCGCGCATCGCCCATCAGCCCCAGCGGGCCGCCCTGATCCTGCAGATGGAGCAGCAACCAGCCATCGGCATCCTCCAGTGTGGCGGTCAGATGTCCGAACGGCATGGCCTGCGGCAAACCACCCGCCGCATCCTGCCATACCAGACGGCCGTTGGCTGCCACCACCGACTCGAAATCCTTCAGCGCCAGCTCGGGCACATCCAGCAGCCAGACCCCACGCAGCACAAAGGGAGCGTTGTTGATAGCCGCCATGCTCGCCGCATCGAGCGTGCCGTTGATCTGGCTGATGGTCAGCGAACCCAGACCTGCATGCAGTTGCGCATTGACCTTGCCATTGCGCGGCTGCCAGAGCAGGTCGAGGCCGATCTGGCCACGCAGCAATCGGGACGGCAGCCAGTCCCAGCTGAGCTGGCCCTGATCAATGCCATCCACTTCCATACGAGCCACCTGCCCGGACCACAGCGTACCGGTCAGCCCATGCAGGGTCACTGGCGTCGGCAGCTGCCCCTCCAGTCGTTTCCAGACAAAGGCGGCGGGCAGATTCCATAGCAGCGTGAGCACATACAGCAGCAGCGCACAGACCACCATTGCTTTGATATTCCAACCTTTGGTCATCAGCGCGGCTCCACCTTGACCCGGGCCGACACCTGCCCCGGCGCTGTTCCCGCATCCACGGCCAGTTGGCTGACCTGTAAACCATGACGCTGTTCCAGCTCGGCCAGCCATACCAGCAACACATCAAAGCTCATCTCGTTGAACCACACACGAGCGCCCTGCCCTTCGGGTTGCACGCGCTCCATGGACTCGCGGATGCCCGCCGCACTGGCTGACACCTCCACCAGGGTCAGCACCGAACCACCTGCCGCCACGCCCCCGCTCCGACTGCTCTGCTGCGCGCCCTGCCGTTTGACCTGTCCGGCTACCTGCTGCATCCAGGTCAGGTCGGCGGTCAGCGCACTGATGTCCGCCCGCTGCTGCTCCCGCTTCTGCGCCAGCGGCTCCCAGATCAGCAACCAAAGCACCAGTATCGACAGCAACAGGGCACCGCCAATCAGCACCGCACGTTCACGCGGAGCCAGTCCCGCCCACCAGGCATTCATGATCCACCCCTTTGTACCCTGAGCCGGGCAGTAACACCCTCATTGCCTGAGTCAGCCCCCTGCAAGCTCTCGCTCAGACCAGGCCCGGAAGCCAGTTTGCTGCGAATGCTTTCCAGTTCAGCGAAGGACGGCAGCTGCAATTCCAATTCGACCTCGGTGGGTGTCGCGCGAAACTGCTTGATCTGACCCGTAGTGCCCTCACCCACCACCGCCAGGACCTCATACAAGAGGCTACCGGTGCCATTCTGACTCGCCTGTGCCGCTCCCCCGGAAAGTGCCTGGCGGAACTGGGTGACCGGATCTACCCGTCGGCTTTTCGGCAGGGTCCTGTCGAAAAGCTGGTCAATTTCCGTCACCAGCCGCTCTCGCTCGCTGGATAACAGCATGCCCTCAATCACCAGCTGCCCCACCAGCACCGCCAACAATACGCCAGCTGCGATCATCACCGGCCGCAGTTTGCGCCAGGGAGGTGTGGCCATCCCGTTGGTGTAGGGACCGCATAACAGGTTCAGCACCCGCGCCGGTTGCTGGCAACGTTTGAGTGCCGCGTCCAGCACCGGAAGCCGCTCTGCCGGCTGCACCCTGCACTCGGCCTCCGACAGACCCAGCTCGGCCAATTCATAGCCGCTCAGCTCCAGGACCCGTTGATCCTCATTCAGTTGCGCCAGGCGCTGTTTCAGCCAGAACCCGAGCAATCCGGTTTCGATCAACACCGGCTCCTGATCAACGCTGGTCACCAGGGCTCTATCAACCTCGGCGGGCCAGGGTGAGGGTTGCACCCGCAGCCCTGTTGCCGGCGCCATATCATCGTGCAGACTGGCTTGCGGCAATAACGCTTCCAACCGCCAGCCAGCGGCATGACAGCCATCCAGCCAGGCCACCATATGACGCTGCTCGGTGACAGCCGCGGCGAAGCGGCCATCAGCTCGACGTGGACCAGCCACCAGATGCAGCTCTTCCAGCTCCTGACTCAGCTGGTCTTCCAACGCAAAAGGCAACGCGGCACGGGCTGCCGAAGCGCTGCGCACCGGTATGGCGATGCGGTACAGATTGACGTCGGTGGCCGGGGCCAGGGCTCGCAAACGTTCGGTCGGAAAGCGGGTGCGCAACTGAGCCAGGCTGTCTTGCCCAGACTCCTCCGGCGTACCCTCACGACCGGTGCGCCACCAATGCAGCCGTGGCGGCTCAAGCGTCCCGACATCCGGTGATTCAGGTAGTAGCACTATCAGCATGTTTTCATCCGTCGATTAACACTGGTCATGGCTCACAGGCCGTTTGTTCTCTGAGAACCACTTTTCCATTGGGTGCATCCAGCAAGGTGCATTGATAAAACCGCCGATTGGCAAATTCAGCCATGATCTGCAGACGCATGAACCAGGGCGCATTCTCCCCCGCGTCCCGGTCAGCGAAGACCTCCTGCATCAACTCCGGACTGCGCTCCAGATCAATCGGGCTGGCCGTTCCGGGATAAGCCGTCACCCAGGGCGCCAGTGCCTGCCAGGCCTCCGTCGTCATGCCGCTGACGCTGTTCAGTTCCGATGCCACCACCATCGGCCGGTTTCCGGAGACCCGAGCCGGGGTTTCCAGCCGGTAGATCGGATCATCCGATTCGGGGTTCATCCAGTCACTCACCGCCATGGCCAGTTGCGCACCGGAGGGCATCTGCACGCCGCTCTCCTGCCCTACCCGATCGACCAGACGGGCAAAATAGCCCTGTTCGGTTTCATCGGCGCCGGCCAGGGCATTGAGATTGTAACGACAGCGCATGTCATTCAGCGTCGCCTCCAGGCGCACGCCGTCCACTTCGAAGGGCAATGGCGGCGACAGGCAGGTATCCCACAGCAACTCCTCCGGCCCCTCGACCCGCTCCAGCAACTGCAACACCATGTTCTCGGCACCCAGTGCCACCTGACGTGAGAAGTCGCGCTCGAATACCGCACTGGTACGGCGAATATCCGCCTGCCCGCGCATGGCCATCCCCACGGCGGCAACCACCGCCAACGCCATCACCAGCAGCGCGGTGATCAGCGCCACCCCTGTCTGTTGGTGTCGTGTATTCACAAGCCCACCGCCATCATCCGCCGTATCTCGCCCAGACCCGGCAGGTCCAGAACCACCTCCACCGCCACCGGCAGGCCACCGGCTTCCGGATCGGCGTCCGGTAGCGGCCAGGCATCCACCCGCTCCAGGCCCGAGGGCGTGCGAACGATGAACACAAATCCGCTGTCGGCGCCGAGCAATCGCTTCTCGTCGGCCAGCTCGGCAAAGGGGCGTATGCGCATGCTCTCGGCATCCACGATATCCACGCCCGGCCACAGGCTCCGCTCCAGACCCCGATCGGTAATCTGCCAGGCGCTGCGACGCAAACGCTGATCGCCCCCCGCGCCGGCACGCACCAGTTCCAGCAGATGCTCGTCGGCCCCGGGACGCAAACGCAGCGGCGGTAAGGGATCGCCGAACTCGTCACGCACAGTGACATCCACCACCTGGGCCAGATCCCGCTCCAGCACACTCAGGGTCACCTGCAGATCCGCCAGCTGCTGCCCTTGCTCACGGGTGATGAAGTCTGCATTCAATACCGCACGCAGCCCCTGATAGGCCACCACACTCATCACCGCAAACACCGCCATGGCTATGAGCATCTCAAGCAGCGTGAAACCGCCCTGCCGGGATCTATTCGAGCCTCTCATGGCAACAGGAACCCACTGGCCGTGGCACGCTGCGCATCCTCGCCGCGCTCGGCCAGCCACAGACGCACATCCACCCGTTTCACCGCCGGCAGCGGGAACGGTGACTGCGCTGTGTAATCACTCATTTCCACCTCGAAGCCAAAACGATAAGGCCCCATGGTGACCTCGCCGGTACGCCCGCCTTCCGTCACGGCACGCATGCCGGTCTGATACTCGGTCAACAGGTTCTGCCCGGCCCAGTGCGCCAGGGTACGTTCCTGAAGATAAGCGGTGTTGCGCGCATGATCTGCCCCGGTCTTGACCAGCGCAGCGAGCGCCACCGATAGAATGGTCAGCGCCACCAGCACTTCAAGCAGAGTGAATCCGGCCTCGCGCCTAGTTCTGAGGTATGGCATCCAGCACCTCGATATGACCTTCCAGCTCGACTCGCATATGGCGTACCAAGTCTTTTCCGGGCACCCGCAGGGTGATCAGCGCGGGCGTCATCTCGCCGGTATTGCCCAGCCGGATGTGCGGCTCCCAGCCCCTTGTCTGCGGCAACGGCATGCGCTCGCCATCCAGTTCCAGCTCCACCTCAATCAATCCCGGCTCGAATTGCCGCGGGCCCAACTGTCGGTCCACCAGTGGCTGCCACTCCCGGGTGTTGTCGTCCAGCACCACCAGTTCGAGAAAACTGTATCCGTCACGACGCAAACCCAGGGCCCGATCCGACTGGCCGGTGATCAGCAGTTCATCCCGCGCCAGACTCAGGGTCGCTGCCAGACGTTCCGTTTCGGAGCGCAGCTTGCGTTCAGCTCCATCACCGATCGACAGCGTTGCCAGACCCGCGACGATGCCGATCAATACCAGCACCACCAGCAATTCCATCAATGTGAAGCCGCGCTGCGTCCGCATGATCAGTTGCGGTTTCCTGGCTCTTCCACGTTCCAGTTACCGATGTCGGTATTGGCGTCAGTACCACCGGCACGGCCATCGGCGCCAAAGCTGTAGATGTCATACTCGCGGTCATCCCGGCCCGGACGCAGGTACTGGTACTCATTACCCCAGGGGTCGTTCTGCAGACGGTCGATGTAACCGCCAGCACGCCAGTTGCGCGCCGTATCATTGCCGCTCGGTCTCTCCACCAGAGCGCGCAAGCCCTGCTCGGTGGTTGGATAATTGAAGTTATCCAGACGGTACAGGTTCAGCGCGCTCTCCATCGCCCGGATGTCGTTCTGCACCTTGGTGATCCGTGCCTGATCGGGTCGGTCCATCACGCGCGGCACGACGACAGCCGCGAGAATACCGAGAATGACTACCACCACCATGACCTCGATCAGGGTGAAACCGCGTTGTGCAACAGATGCTTTTCGTACTGTATGGGACATATCAATTGACCAGTTGGTTAAGTTCAAAGATAGGCAACAGGATGGCCAGTACGATAATCAGTACCACGCCCCCCATCGCCAGAATCAGCAAGGGCTCGAAGACGCCCATGACCATCGCAATCCGTGCTTCCAGTTCCCGCTCCTGGGTTTCCGCTGCGCGTTCAAGCATCTTGTCCAGCGTGCCGCTGCTCTCACCGCTCTTGATCAGACTCAGGGTCATCGGCGGAAAGTAGCCGCTGCGTTCCAGCGAATGGCCAACGCCCGCGCCTTCGCGGACTTTCTTTGCCGCGTCACTGACCGCATCGCGCATCGGCGTATTGCTGATCACACTGGCGCTCATGTTCAACGCATCCAGCAGCGGCACACCACTGCCGGCCAGAATGTTCAGCGTGCGGGCAAAGCGGGCGGTATTCAGGCCGCGAATCAAGCGCCCCACCAGCGGCACCTTGAGCATCGCATGGTCCCAGCGATAGCGCGCTGCGGGCCGCTTGAGGATATGCCGGGTCAGTACCACAGCGCCGGCAATCGACAACAGCATGAGCCAGCCCCAAT